>CACXCV010000018.1 GCA_902766215.1 Oscillospiraceae bacterium | reverse complement strand
GCAGATCTGCACACCGCGCCGTCTGGGGAAGTTGCTGTTCCGGTGCGCCTCGATCTCCTGCTCACGCTCGGCAGAAATGGCCGTGCAGCTCAGCTCGAAGTCGTCCCAGTCGCCGCTGATTTCCACATCCTGCGGGAAACCCATATGACGGCTGCGCGGGAAGCCGCTGCCCGGCTCGGGATCCTTGGGATCGCGCACAATCGTGCTGCCGTCCGACGACCAGCTGTCGTCATGGAAGACAAACTCGGTCACCGGCTTGCCGTTGAGCACGATGTTCTGGAACGTGGCGTCACCCGGCATGGCGCCGAAGGTGATGCCGCCGCTCAGGCGCTCGGGCGCGGCATAGGCGTCCTCTGGCGTGATGTCGCATGCCACCGGCAGCGTTACATCGCCCTGGTTGACCGAATACATCTTCTGCACATAGTAGCTGGGAATGCCGTAAATCTCGTGGTTGTTGTACCAGATCATGTCGGGCGTCCAGTTAACATAATCCGTATTGCACAGCAGCGGCGCATAGCAGGTCAGCGCCACTTTGTCGGCGTTCAGCTCAAAGCTGGTCATATAGGCCGCTTCGCACAGGGCGTTGTAGAAGGTGTTGTTGCGGCTGGCATATTCCCCCAGGAAGACCTTCGGCCCCTTGGGATCATAGAACTTGTCAAAGTAGCGGTCATAGTGCTGGATCAGCCAGTCGGGCGAGACATAATAGTGCTCGTCCACGCCATAGGAGTTCCACTCGCGGGCACTCTGCCAGCCCAGATCAAAGCCCTTGCCCGTGGGAGACGGGCCTGCGGTGTTGAGAATCTTCACATTGGGATACTTCTCAGTGATGGCCTTGTGGAACAGCGGATAGCGCTCGAAGAACTGCTCGTCCTGCTCCTCGTTGCCAATGGCGATGTACTCGATGTTGAATGGCGCAGGGTGACCCAGCTCGGCGCGATAGGCGCCCCACTTGGTGGTCACCGGGCCGTTGGCAAACTCCAGCAGCTCCAGCGCGTCATCCACCCAGGGCTGCATTTCGTCCATGGGCGCATAGTACATGTCGTGGGGGTTAAAGCCGCCGGCCAGAACCGGCATCGCCTTGGTGCCAATGTCCTCGCAGAAGCAGAAGAACTCGTAGTAGCCAAAGCCGAAGGTCTGGTTGTAGCGCCAGTTATTCCGCTTGGACGGGCGTGACTCCAGCGGGCCAAGCGTGTTCTTCCAGCGGTAAAGCGCGTCGCGGGCCTTGTCGTCAATGGCGCCGGCATGGGTCAGGCAGCCACCGGGGAAGCGCATGAACTTGGGCTTCATGTCCGCCAGGAACTGCGCAATGTCCTGACGCAGACCGTTTTCCCGGCCGCGAAAGGTGTTCTTCGGGAAGAGGGACACCATGTCCAGGCAGACCGACCCGGCGTCGTGAATCAGAATCACCAGCCGGCCGGAGAAATCCTCGCTGTCGGAGGTCAGCTCGGCCTCATACTTCTTCCACTCAGTCGAGTCGATGACAAGCTCCGTTTTGCCGTAAAGCTTGCCGTCGGTGCTCTCCAGGCGGATCTCCACCGGAGACTTGAGGTTGACGTCGCGGCGGGCAAACATGGAAAAGCGGTATTCCTCGCCCTTGCGCAAAGGCAGGCCGGTGTTATAGCCCTCGTTCACCACGCCCACCGTGCCGGTCACGGTCATGTTCTGGCGCGCTTCGTTGGTCAGGCGGAGATAGTGTGTGTTGTTCACATTCAGCGGATACCACGCCTCCACGCCGCCGATGACCTTGCCGCCGTCGCGAGCAATCAGCTCCCACGCCGTCATCGGCGTATAGTCCGGATGGTCAATCTCGCAGAACTCAAACGAGCGGTTGCGGATCATTTCAGCATACAGGCCGCCGTCCGCCGCATGGTTGATATCCTCAAAAAAGATACCGTAGAGGTCGCCGGTGGGATACAGCTTCTGGGCCGCATTAATGTGGATTTTCGATCGATTTGCCATTGCAATTCTTCTTTCGCAAATACATCTTTCCCCTCGAAGCGTATCACAGCATCCCCTGTGCTGTCAAGCAATTTTATTGCATTATGACCGATTTTCATCTTATTTATCATCATATTTTGTTGTTTTTGTCATATTTTGTTCTATCATTTCAATCTTCTTCTATCATGCTGGCCTGGAGGATTCCGCGCTGCCGCTTGCGTACGGCGGGCAGCTGTGGTGTAATTTTTCAGAATCAATCCGTGCCCGCCGGGCACAGGCAGGCAAACGTACCTTC
>CACXCV010000017.1 GCA_902766215.1 Oscillospiraceae bacterium | reverse complement strand
AGCTCTGCTGTGCGCAGGCGAGCCATGTTCGCCTGCGTTTTTTATAGTTTATAGGAGGAGCCCCCATCATGAAACACTTTTCCGTCCGCCGCCTGGCGCTGTGCGCCATGGTCGCTGCCCTCTATGCCCTGCTGACCATCCTGACCGCCTCGTTTGCCTATGGGCCGATTCAGTTCCGCCTGGCCGAGGCGCTGGGCGTGCTGCCGCTGTTTCTCCCCTATACCAGCTGGGGGCTGATCGCCGGTTGCCTGCTGGCCAACCTGTTCTCCACCGTGACGGCGCTGGACATTGTCGTCGGCACCGCCGCCACGGCGCTGTCCTGCCTGCTGGTAGTGCGCTGGCGCAAAACCTGGGTAGCCATTCTGGCTCCGGTGGTCTGCAATGGGCTGCTGGTAGGCGCCATGCTTTCGTGGGTCTATCTGCCCGCCGCACAGTTCTTATACGGGCTGGCGCTCTATGGGGCCGAAGTGGCCGCCGGTGAGCTGGCCGTCATGCTGGCCCTTGGCCTGCCGCTGCAGCTGGTTCTGCGGCGCACCGGCCTGTGCCGCAGTTGGGAATAATTCGTCGTCAGGCAAAAAAGCGAGGACGCACCGCGGCGGTGCGTCCTCGCTTTTTGTTTGTTCAGCCGCCCTGCTCTGCCAGATACCAGGCGATGAGATAGTCCGCTACCTCGCCATAGCTTTTGACGCCGCTGGACTGCTCCATGGTCTTGAGATAGGTGTCGTTGACCTTCTCCGCCGCCTGCTGCACCTTGCCCTCGAACTGCCGGTAGTGCTCGATGGAGGCATTGAGGTCGGCCGCCAGCGCTGCGTTCCGCTGCGACCAAATGTCCGAGGCTGCATCGCGGTTCTGGCTGTACAGTGCGTTATAGCAATAAATCAGGGCGTGATAATAGCCTGAATAGGCCACCAGGTCGTCGCCCGAACGGATTGCGGCCAGGAATCCGACAAAGTTGCACTCGTTCTCCGGGGCAATCCCCTGCGCGTGGGCGCGCTCGTGGCACATGGTAAAGGGCAGCGTCCACACCGGGCCGTCGTCGTTGACGTTGGCCTCGGCCGTCAGGCAGAGAAAGATGCCGCTGATGCCGCTGTAGCTCATGGCCGCAGAGGCCAGCACCGGCTTAGGCGTCTGCACCGAGGGGACAAAGCCGTCATATTCCTCCGCCAGGCTGTCAAAGCCGGTGGCCGTGCGCTCCGCCAGCGCGTGGAATGACACGTTAGCCGTGGTGCCGCTATCGTCCCGCTCCATGCGCTGGGCATAGTCATTGGCCTGCGCCAGGTAATATTCCGTAGCCGCCCGCAGCTCATCGGTGCTGTAGGGCCGGATTTCCAGCCCCAGGCGGTCGGCGGTAGTCGTGGGGTCAAAATAGTTCAGGCCCCAGACAGCCATAAACACGAACACCAGCAGACTGGCGCCCTCCAGCAGGCCGGCCAGCCAACTCAACAGGCCGATGCGCCGGCGGAGCACGCCCACCAGGTCATAGATCACCCACAGAATCAGCAGGTACAGCAGCACCTCTGCCAGAGAAAAGGGCAGCAGCGCCGTCACGCGCCCCACCTTGGACAAAATGGACTGCGACAGGCCGTGATACCAGGCAAAGAGCGAGTCCGGGGCATAGTGGGCAAAGGCGACCATCAGGCCGGAGAGCACCAGCAGAATCGCCGAGCCAATCAATCGGGATGCGGTCTTCAGCATGGGGATTCCTCCAATAAGTACACGTCAGGGTACACCAGGCAGTCTGTTACAGCTGCACCGTCACGCCGTTGAGCGACACGCTGCCGTCGGCGCGGATCAGCAGATATTTCACCCCGTCGATCACCCGGCTCTGCACCAGATCGCGGTGCTCCGGGTCCACCTGAATGGACACCTCCGCCGTGCGCAGCTCATATTTATTCGTCTCCACCAGGTTGCGGGGCGGCAGCTCGGTGTCGGCGCCGAAGGTCTCGTCATACTGCGTTTCAAAGGCCTCGGCCTTCTCCTCCGGCACACCGTTCTGCTCCAGGATGCGGCGCACAGTCGTCTTTGACACCACCAGAGGCTCACGCTCGTGATTTTCCTTGTGCGCCTGCATCATGTCGCACAGCTGCTCCTGCACCGCCTGCACCACCTCAATGCGGCAGTCGGCGCCCAGACTGTCGCCCAGCAGCGAGCGAAAGCTCTCCTTCTGGCTCTGGGCCGGCATGGGCGCCTCGCTGTGAAACACCGCGTCGATCAGCTCCGGATAGGTTTCCGCCGCGCCGCGGGTGTAGAGCAGCGCCCCATAAAGGTTGGTGCTGCGCCCGTCAAAGGCCGGAAACAGAAAGCCCAGCTCCGGCGCGCTGATCAGCCAGTCCAGCACCCGCTCGTGGCACTGATTTTCCTGGCGGTCATAGCGCAGGCCCGGCTTGGTCTGCTTCACCGGGCAGATGGAGCAGACCAGATAGGTAAACACCTCGGCCCCGGCCTCGTCCTGATCCTGCCCGTCCTTGCCCCGCCAGGGCACGTCATAGGCGTCGCAGCCCAGCAGAATCAGATAGTCCCCGTCAAGGCTGAGGTTTTGGCTGATGGTCTCATACAGGGTGTGCACCGCCTCGGCGTCCTGCAGCTTGCTGCCGCGCAGGCGCATCAGCAGCCGGTGCGCCGTGCCGCCTGCCACCTCCTGGGTGGGAAAGGACAGGTCCACCAGGTTTTTGCCGACGCCGCCGGAAAGGCTCTTGCGCAGCAGGGACAGCAGGCGGTCCTGCTCCTCCTCGGTCATCATGCCCAGCGACTGGTCAAATTCGGCCAGAATCTGCCGGCTGTCGTTCACATAGCACCCGAAAATGTGGGTAATGCTGCTCTTTTCACTCTTAAAGCGGCGGCGCAGCTCGCCGACTTCCTTTTCGTTCATGGCAACCTCGCTTGTCCATCAAAATGTTACCCCATTATAGCACAGGAATCCCGCCGGCGCAAATTGAAAAGCGTCCGGCCCGGGCGGCAATGTCCGCTTGCTTTTTTGCCCCGGGTGGTATATAATGAAATAGTATTTGGTACTTGTCAATTCCCGGGTGTAGCTCAGATGGTAGAGCGCGTGGTTTGGGACCACGAGGCCGCTGGTTCGAAACCAGTCACTCGGACCATGCGGAGTATCATTAAAGGATCTGAAAAGGTCTGCTGATGATACTCCGCATTTTTTATTTCCAAGTTTATATAGCAATCTGTGTGGGGGCGTAGCTTAATGCTACGCCCTTTCTCGTTTCCAAAAGAATGTCCCGCTCCGGGATCTTCCGGCGATCCGGCACATTAAAGGCACCGATGCAGTTATAGTGAATAACGACGCGCTGGTTGGTAATGCCGTCCTGCTTTTCAGCGTGGTATACCTCGATATGGTCGATCAACTCCGCGACCATGCGCTTTGTAATGGTGGTCGCGTCTGTGTACCGCCGTACCTTTTCAAGAAAATCGTCAATGTCCATGCGCTTGCTCTCGTCCTTTTTCAACTCCAGCCGCAGAGTCTTGATCTTCTTTGCGTTTTCACCCTGCTCCTGTTCATACCGCTTGGACATTTTCGCAAATCTGGCATCGTCAATCTTGCCGGAAACATTGTCCTCATACAGCCGTTCAAAGAGCGCATCCAATTCCCGGTCACGGGCCAGCAGCGCATCCAGCTCCCGCTTTTTGCGAACCCGCTCATTTTCGGCCACCTTTGCCGAACGGCCCACCATCGCCTTGATAAAGTCGTTTTCGTACTCATTGGCGAAACAGGCCAGCCGATGCACCTCATAGAGAACGACTTGCTCCAAGAAGTCCAGCCGGATATAGTGGGTAGACGAGCATTTACGGAGCCCGGAATTGTGGTTGTTGCAGCTAAAGAACTTGATGTCGTGGTTGCCCTGGTTGAAGTGGAAAGTCAGATTGCCGCCGCACTCCGGGCATTTCAAATAGCCGCAAAAGGCGCTGGACTCCTTTGTTACGGTAGGCCGCCTGCGCCGGGTGGTTTGCAGGTTTTGCACCTTTTCCCAAGTCACACGGTCAATGATGGGCTCATGGACATTGAGGAAGATCGCCCGGTTTTCTTCCGGGTTTTCAATCCGACGCTTCATCTTGTAGGACTTGGAGTAGGTTTTGAAGTTGATCACATCGCCGCAGTATTCCTGCAAGGTGAGGATCTTCTTGACGGTGGTATGGTTCCACTTGGTAGGCTCCAGCGTGCTTTTGGAGCCGCCCTTGCTGATCCCCTTGCTGGTTCGATAGGCCGAGGGGTTCAGCGCCCCCATCGTCCCTAGTGCCGTGGCGATCTGCAAGGGGCCGTTGCCCTCCAAGGCCAGACGGTAGATGCAGCGCACCACCTCGGCGGCCTCCGGGTCAATGACCCAAAAACGGGGATCGTCCGGGTTTTTCATGTAGCCGTAGGGCGGCGGAGAAAGCGGAATCCCGGCGTTGCCTTTCATCTTGTTGACGATGCGGCGCTTCTTGGAGATGTCCTTGGCGTAGTATTCATTCATAATGTTTTTGAACGGGGTAAAATCGTCCTCGCCCTCGTCGCTGTCCACGCCGTCGGAAACGGCCACCAGTCGCACATCATGGAGCGGGAAAAATTCTTCGGTGAGCTTGCCCACCTCAATGTAGTTGCGGCCCAGCCGGGACAGGTCTTTGACGAACACCGCCGAGATATACCCGGCTTCGATTGCGGT
>CACXCV010000016.1 GCA_902766215.1 Oscillospiraceae bacterium | reverse complement strand
TGCTCATGGCGCGGCGGATGTTGTCCGCCTGCCCCATGGTGTAGCCCGCCAGTTTGCGGAACACGTCGATGACCTGTTCCTGATATACCAGACAGCCATAGGTAACGGAAAGAATCGGCTCCAGCTGGGGAGTACGGTAAGTGATTTCGCTGGGGTTGCGCTTGCAGCGGGTAAATTTAGGAATGGAGTCCATCGGCCCGGGGCGATAGAGTGACACAATGGCCGTCAGATCCTCAATGCTTTCGGGCGCGATGCCGACGCAGACGCTGGTGATACCAGCGGATTCCAGTTGGAACACGCCGGAGGTTTTGCCCTCAGATAGCATCTGAAACGTGGCGGGGTCATCTTCGGGCACGGCGTCCATGCGGAAGTTGGGATCGATTTTCTGAATGGCCAGTTCGGCGTCACGGATGACGGTCAGGTTGCGCAGACCGAGAAAGTCCATCTTCAACAGCCCCAACTCTTCCAGCGTGGTCATGGGATACTGGGTGACAACGGTTTCGTCGTTGCGGGAGAGTGGTACATAGTCATAAACCGGCTGGGCAGTGATGACCACACCGGCGGCGTGCGTCGAGGTGTTGCGCGGCATTCCTTCAATGGAACGGGCTGTGTCGATCAGCAGCTTGACCCGCTCGTCACCGTCATAGGCAGCTTTCAGCTGCGGCGACACGCGCAGCGCCTCGTCCAGCGTGATGTGCAGCGTGGTAGGAACCAGCTTGGCCACCACATCCGTCTCGGCATAGGTAAAGTTCAGTGCCCGGCCAACATCCCGGATGGCACCCCGTGCTGCCATGGTACCAAAGGTGACAATCTGCGCTACATGATCTGCACCATAGCGTCGGGCAACATATTCCAGCATCTCCCCCCGGCGGTTGGGGCAGAAGTCAATATCAAAGTCCGGCATCGATACGCGTTCCGGATTGAGAAATCGCTCAAACACCAGATTGTATTTGATGGGTTCGATGTCTGTGATCCGAAGGCAATAGGCTACAATAGAGCCTGCGCCGCTGCCGCGGCCCGGCCCGACAGGGATGCCGTTGTTTTTTGCGTAGTTGACATAATCCTGAACAATCAAAAAGTACTCAATATATCCCATCTGGCGGATGGTGGACATTTCATACTCCAGCCGCTGCCGATAGCTGTCCGGCGCGTCGGGATATCGTGCTGCAAAGCCTTCATAGCACAGGTGGGTAAAGAAAGCGTCGGCGCTGTCCCAGCCCTCGGGCAGCGGGAAGGGCGGCAGATGATATTTGCCGAACACAAAATCCAACTGGCACATTTCGGAAATTCGCTGGGTGTTCTCAATTGCTTCCGGCAGATTGGGAAAGAGATTGCGCATCTCTTCTTCGCTTTTGAGATAGAACTCATTCGTATCAAAGCGCATTCGGTCGGGGTCATCCACGGTTTTACCGGTCTGAATGCACAGCAGCACATCCTGCATGGTGCTGTCCTCGCGGCGCAAATAGTGGGCGTCGTTGGTGGCGACCAGCGGCAGATCCAGCTCCCGGTGCAGCCGCAGCAGCCCGGCGTTGACGCTCTGCTGGGCGGCAATGCCATGATCTTGCAACTCCAGATAGAAGTTGCCCTCGCCGAAGATGGTGGCCAGCTCCTGTGCGGCTTGCTTGGCACCGTTATAGTCGTTGTTCATCAACCGTTTGGGAATCTCACCGGAGAGACACGCGGACAGGGCGATTAGCCCGCTGCTGTGGGCGCGGAGCAGATCCATGTCCACGCGCGGGCGGATATAAAATCCGTTAAGGAAACCCTGTGAAACCATATAGGACAGATTGCGATAGCCCTCTTCATTTTTGCACAGCAGCACCAGGTGGCGCGCATCGCGGTCCTTTTCATAGGTTTTATCAAAGCGCGTACGAGGTGCAACATAAACCTCGCAGCCAATGATGGGGTGGATGCCTGCCTTTTTGGCGGCCTTATAAAAGTCAACGCAGCCGTACATCACGCCGTGATCAGTAATAGCCACGGCGGTCTGCCCAAGTTCCTTGACTCGGTCAAACAGTTTTTCGATCCGGCAGGCGCCGTCAAGCAGGCTATATTCTGTGTGAACGTGCAGATTGACAAAGGCCATGCCGGCCCGCCTCCTTCTATCTCTTCTCTTGTGAATGCGTTTCTGCCAGTGACAGCAGCTTGCGCAGTCGATGGTTGATGGCTGATTTGCTGACCGGCGGCTCAGACAGCTCAGCCAGCTCCTGCAGTGTTGCTTCGGGGTTGCCGCAGCGCAGCTGCGCAGTCTGCTTTAGCTTGTCCGGCAGGTCAGGCCAAAGGGCGCTGGCCATCAGGCGTTCGATGGCGCCAACCTGCTCCTGTGCAGCGTCGACTACCTTGGTCAGGTTTGCTGTTTCACAGTTGACGCGGCGGTTGACACTGTTGCGCAGGTCTTTTTCTAGTTTGGTTTCCATAATGTGCATGGCCGATACCGGCGCACCCATGGTGGTCAGCAAATCCTCAATCAGATTGCTCTGTTTGAAATAAATCACGCTGCTGCCGCTGCGTTCTGTCTCTTTGGGGGACAAGTCCATGTCCAGCAGCAAGGAGAAGACCTCGCGGCTGACGGCCCGATGAGAAGTGACCAGCTCCAGATGATATCGCTTGTCCGGGTCGGTAACCGAGCCGCCGGCGAGAAAAGCGCCTCGCAGAAATGCAGCGCGGCAGCAGTCGTCTTCGACCAGACCGCGGTTGAGATGCAGACTGACAGCACGGTCGGGGTCAAAGCCAAACGAATCGAACAGGATGTGGAGTTTGCTTGGCTCAGAGAGAACCAGAGACAGTTTCCCTGCGGTGTCCTGGCCAGGCAACTGGTCAAAGATTACGCCAAGACAGCGGCGGAACAGATCGGGCAGCCGCCGGGCAAAATCCCGGTTTTCGGTAATGATGCGCAGTTCAGCCGCAGAGCAGGTGTTGCAGTACAGGGCAATGCCCAGGCACTCTGCCAGCTGGCAGCAGCGAGCTGGCTCGGCGCGGCACAGTTCGGCCTTCACTTGGGCGGCAAAGCTCATAGCGGGCCCCCTTCCTGCGCTAGGCGCATCAGTTCCCAGGCAAGCGCCTGGGGGTCGTGCCGCACGTGCGGCCCGGTGGGAGAAAGAAGCTCACGCTCCAGAACCGGGATGCCCAGTGCTTCAATCTCACTCCGGCACAGTTCCAGGGGCGCGGCATGCTCCTGCCGGTAAGCCGGCAGATATGTAGCCGGGATGGGTGAACAATTGGCAAGCACGCAGTCGATTCCTCCCGGCGCATAGCGCAGAAGCTCACGCACGTGATCCAGACCGGTATAACCCTCTGTTTCGCCTTCTTCGGTCATAATGTTCATAACCAGCACCTTTCTGCCGCGGGCCGCTGCCAGTGCATCGGGAATTCCGTCTACCAGCAGGTTGGGAATGACACTGGTATAGAGACTGCCCGGACCAATCACGATCAGGTCGGCCTGGGTGATGGCATCCAGCGCAGCAGGCAGGGGAGCGGGATGCTCCGGCAGAAGCCGCACCCGACGGATCCGGCTGTGGGACGATTTGATGGCGTCATAGATCCGGCTTTCCCCCAGAATACGCTGGTTGTTATACAGCAGGGCCTCCAGCTGGACGTTGTCGCAGGTCACCGGCAGCACACGGCCGGTGACATTTAACACCTGGCACATCCGCTCGACCGCCTGATCAAACCGATCGGAAAGCCCGGTCATGGCCGCCAGAAACAGATTGCCAAAGCTCTGTCCCTTCAGCGAACCGTCGCAAAAGCGATAGTCCAGCAATTGGGCCATCAGCGGCTCTACATTGCTCAGCGCCTGAATACAGTTGCGAATGTCGCCAGGGGGCGGCATCCCCAGTTCTTGCCGCAGGGTGCCCGAGCCACCGCCGTCGTCCGCCACAGTGACGATCGCTGTAATATTGCGCGTAAAGCTTTTCAGCCCACGCAGCATGGTGGACAGCCCGTGGCCGCCGCCGATGGCAACCACGCGGGGATTACCGGGCAGATAAAGCCGAACGGAATCGTGTGTCATATGCGGTTCCTCCTGTGTTATTTGCCCATATCCCGGTGGCTGACCACTACTGGATAGCCGCGCTTGGCGGCAAAGTCGCCGATGATCCGTGCCAGGCAGACGGAGCGATGATGACCGCCGGTGCAGCCGACGGCGATGACCAGATTGGTCTTTCCTTCGTCGACATACAGCGGCAGAGAAAAGGCGAGCAGGTCCTCCAGTTTTGCCAGATAGTCCTTGGTTTGCTGGTAGCTGAGGACATAATCTCTCACAGCGGGATCCAAACCTGTCAGCTCTTTCAGACCGGCGATATAGTATGGATTTGGCAAAAAACGCACGTCAAACACCAGATCGGCATCCAACGGCAGCCCGTGTTTAAAGCCAAAAGAGGTAACATAGACCGTCATGGCGGACTCTGACCGCCCCTGACCGAACAGACGGATCAACTCGGAGCGCAGTCTTGCCAATGTGGTAGTAGAGGTGTCAACAATATAGTCTGCCCGTTCGCGGATGGGCTGCAGCAGCCGGCGCTCCCGCTGAACGGTGTCAGTCAGCGACATTTCGGCTGTGGCCAGGGGATGCTTGCGCCGGGTTTCTTTATAGCGCTGGATGATTGCTGCGTCCGAGGCCTCCATAAACAGCACGTGATAGGGACAGCCGATGGCGGTCAGCCCTGCCATGGCTGAGAGCAGTCCGTCGGTGCTTTGCCCGGAGCGAACGTCGGATACCACTGCCACACGCTCGTATTTGACCGGTGCGGCCATGCAGTGCTGTGCCAGCTGCACAAACAGCTCCGGCGGCAAATTGTCCACGCAGTAAAAGCCCAAATCCTCCAGCGTGGCCATGGCGCGGGACTTTCCTGCGCCGGACATGCCGGATATGATCAGAAATTCCATGGAATTCCTCCTTTGTACCGGGGAAGAATGCGAACCTCCGGCTCCAACCGGATCCCGGATGACAGCTCGACCCGGCGCTGGATTTCAGCGATCAGCGCTAATATGTCGGCGGAACTGGCTCCGCCGCGATTGATGACAAAGCCGGCATGTTTTTCTGAGACCTGTGCACCGCCAACGGTCAGCCCCTTCAGTCCAGCCTGATCAATCAACGCGGCGGCATAGCCGCCTGTCGGACGCTTGAAGGTGCTGCCTGCCGAGGGAAAATCCAGCGGCTGTGAAGCGCTGCGCTTTGCCTGCAATTCCGCCATGCGGGCAGCAATGGCATCTGCGCTATCTGGTTGGAGTTCCAACGAGGTGGAAAGAGCCACAGCGCCCAGGCTGGCCAACGCGCTGTGGCGATAGCCAAAGTCCATTGCTGCCCGATTCAGTGTGGTAATTGTTCCATCCGGCAGCAACGCTGTCACGGACAGAACTGCATCTTTCAGCTCGCTCCCGTAGGCGCCGGCATTCATAAACAGACCGCCGCCCAGCGTGCCGGGGATGCCGTGGGCAAACTCCAACCCGGTCAGCGCATGGCTCTGCGCCAGCGTGGCCAGGCGGCGCAGGCTTACCCCGCAGTCGGCGAAGAGCACATTGCCCTCTGCTGATGCGCCGGACATGCCGCGTGTCTGAATGACCAGCGTGTCCAGCCCTTCGTCCGGGGCAAGAACATTGGAGCCTGCTCCCAGCAATACCGGCTGCACCGCGTGTTCGCGTGCAAGAACCATTGCCTGCGCCAGCGAGGCGGCACAATCTGGCTGGAGCCACAGAGCTGCCGGACCGCCGGTGCAGAATGTGGTGTGCCGGGCCATTGGTTCGTTCTGCCGCAGCAGCGCGTGCGGCAGCGCGGTCACCAATGCGGCATGAAGCGATTGCAGTTGTTCCATACGCACCTCCGGAAAGCCATTCATACCTTACAGTATACCAGATTTTCAGAGAAAAGCATAGGGCGAAAATGCAGACATACAAAAAGGACAGCCTCACGCAAGGAAGGCGGCGAAGCTGCTCCAAGGTTCTATTCATCCATTGCGGCAATCAGCCCGGCCAGACGAAGCCGGGCGGGATCGATCACATCGCGCCCATAGCCGTCCAGAAAGGCCTCTGCCCATTGACGGCTGCCCAGGTTATACCACAGCGACCAG
>CACXCV010000015.1 GCA_902766215.1 Oscillospiraceae bacterium | reverse complement strand
CAGGTGCTGCGCGAGCAGCTGTCGGGCGTGCGCGTCATCCGTGCCTTTGTCCGTACCAAGTATGAGGAAGACCGCTATAAGCAGGCCAACCGCGAGATGTATGAGATTTCCACCCGCGCCCACCGCATCATGACCATCATGTTCCCAATGATGTTCCTGATCATGGACGGCGCGTCGCTGGTGGCCTACTACTTCGGCGCCATCCGCATCGACAGCGGCTATATGCCCGTGGGCAACCTGACCGCCTTCATCTCCTACATGATGCAGATCCTGATGACGGTGCACATGTGCTCGATGATGTTCAACATGATCCCCCGCGCCATGACCTCGGCCGAGCGCATCTCGCTGATCGTCAACAAAGAGCCGTCGATCACCGACAAGGCCGTCGAGTATGACGCCAACGGCAAGCCCCTGCAGATCGGCGCGTTCCAGTCGCTGGAGTTCCGCGACGTCTCCTTTGCCTATCCCGGCACCAGCAAGCCCGTGATCAACCACGTCAGCTTTACCGCGCTGCCCGGCGAGACGACCGCCATCATCGGTTCGACCGGCTCGGGCAAGTCCAGCCTGGTCAACCTGATCCCCCGCTTTTACGATGTGACCGAGGGCCAGATTCTGCTCAACGGCCACGACATCCGCCACTATACGCAGGACGACCTGCGGCGGGTCATCGGCATGGTGCCGCAGAAGAGCTTCCTGTTCGAGGGAACGGTTGCCTCCAACCTGCGCTATGGCAAGAACGACGCCACCGAGGACGAGATGTGGCACGCGCTGGAGGTCGCCCAGGGCAAGGACTTTGTCTCCGAGCGCCCGGGTCAGCTGGAAAGCGACATCTCCCAGGGCGGAACCAACGTGTCCGGTGGCCAGCGTCAGCGCCTGTCCATCGCCCGCGCCGTGGTGCGCCACCCCGACATCTATATCTTTGACGACAGCTTCAGCGCGCTGGACTTCAAGACCGACGCCGCGCTGCGCATGGCCCTGCAGAAGGAAACCACCGAAGCCGTTGTCTTTATCGTGGCCCAGCGCGTAACCACCGTGATGGGCGCCGACCGGATCATTGTCCTGGACGAGGGCAAGGTGGTCGGCATCGGCAAGCACAAGGAACTGATGCAGACCTGCCCGGTCTACAAGGAAATTATCCTTTCCCAGCTGTCTGAAGAGGAGGTGGCGTAAATGGCCGAACGTGACGACATCGCAAAAGAGGAACGAATGCTGCAAATGAAGCGGCAGCAGCGCCACGCCGGATTCCACGGCATCGGCGGCCCCGTCGAAAAGGCCAAGGATTTTAAGGGTACCCTGCGCCGCCTGCTGGCCTACATGAAGCGCCTTCTGGTGCCGATGATCCTGGTGTTCATCATGGTCATCGTCTCCGGCGTGCTGGAATCCTACACGCCCACGGTGCTGGCCGGCATCATGGACATTGTCGAGAACGGCTTCCGCGCCGGCCCCGGCATGATGGACATGGACGGCATCCGCTCGATCATTCTCAAGTTGGTTCTGCTCTACGCCTGCTATATCTCCATCCAGCTGATCCAGCAGTTTGTCATGATCCACATCTCCCAGTCGCTGGTGTTCAACATGCGCCAGCAGATTGAGGAAAAGCTGAACACCCTGCCCGTCAAGTTCTTCGATACCCACTCCCGCGGCGATGTTCTCTCCCGCGTGTCCAACGATGTGGAGAACATCTCCAACAGCCTGCAGATGAGCCTGAACCAGATCGTCAGCTCGATCGTCAGCGTAGTCTCCGTGCTGTACTTCATGTTCCGGCTGAACGTGCTGCTGACGCTGATCAGCCTGGTCACCGTGGCCCTGATTCTTCTGAGCACCAAGTTCATCGCTGCCGCGTCCAGAAAGTATTTCACGGAGCAGTGGGCCTCTACCGGCGACCTGAACGGCCACATTGAGGAAATGTTCACCGGCCACACCATTGTCAAGTCGTATAACCAGCAGCAGATGGCCATTGAGAAATTCGACCGCGAGAACAACCGCATGAGCACCAGCTCGTTCCGCGCCAACTTTATCTCCGGTCTGATCATGCCCATGACCCGCATTCTCAACAACCTGAACTATGTGGTCATCTGCGTGGTCGGCGGCATCGGCATCATCAACGGCAACATGTCCCTGGGCGTGATTACCGCCATGAGCACTTATTCCAGCTCACTGATGCGGCCGATTCAGTCGGTGGCCTCGCTGGCTTCCACCATTCAGTCCACCATCGCCTCAGCCGAGCGCGTGTTCGAGCTGCTGGACGAAGAGCCGATGACCCCCGATATGGAGCCGGTCATGGGTCTGGAAGATCCCAAGGTCATCCGCTTCGAGCATGTCAAGTTCTCTTACGATCCCAGCAAGCCGCTGATCACCGACCTGTCCATCGAAGTCAAGCCGGGCGACAAGGTGGCCATCGTCGGTCCCACCGGCGCCGGCAAGACCACGCTGGTCAACCTGCTGATGCGCTTTTACGACGTCAACGGTGGCCGGATCACCATCGACGGCGTGGACATCCGTCAGATTCCGCGCGATGTGCTGCGCTCGCAGATCGGCATGGTGCTGCAGGATGTGTGGCTGTTCTCCGGCACCATCCGCGACAACATTGCCTATGGCTATAACAGTCTCAACGGCAAAGAGGCCACCGAGGAAGAGATCATCGCCGCCGCCAAGGCTGCCTATGTCGATCACTTCGTCTCCACCATGGCCGACGGCTATGACACCGTAATCAACGACGACGCAACCAACATCTCGCAGGGCCAGCGCCAGCTGATGACGATCGCCCGCGCATTCCTGTCCAACCCCAACATTCTGATTCTGGACGAGGCAACCTCCAGCGTCGATACCCGTACCGAGGTGCTGATCCAGAACGCCATGCAGCGCCTGATGAAGGGCCGCACCAGCTTTATCATCGCGCACCGCCTGAGCACCATCCGTGACGCCGATGTGATTCTGGTCATGAACAACGGCGACATCATCGAATCCGGCAACCACGAGACTCTGTTGGCCAAAAAGGGCTTCTATGCCGACCTGTACAACTCTCAGTTCATCGGCGCGGCCGTCTCCGACGACGAGACGGCCGGCAGCGACGACCTTGGCTTTGGCGGCATGCCCCCCATGGGCGGCATGGGCGGAATGCCCGGCGGTATGGGCGGCGGCATGCCCCCCATGGGAGGCCGTCCCAAGGGCAAAATGCCCAAGGGCTTTGACCCCTCTAAAATGCCTAAGAACTTTGATCCTTCCAAGCTGCCCAAGGATTTCCCGGGCAAGAAGTAACCCATTCAAATGCAGCGCCTTGTCTGACAGGGCGCTGCATTTTTTGGTCAGTTCCACCATTGTCACGGTTTCGCTTCTGGTTTATAATAGATGCGTTATTTTTGCGGCAGGAGGCTTGTCCCATGGCAGGAACGCTTTATCTTGTTCCCACGCCCATCGGCAATTTGGGCGATCTGACCGACCGCTGCCGCGAGGCGCTGGCTTCTGCCGACTTTATCGCCGCAGAGGACACCCGCGTCACGCGCAAGCTGCTGGCTCATCTCAATCTGCGCCAGCCCATGGTCAGCTACTATGAGCACAATAAAATCGAAAGTGGCGTGCGAATCCTGGCCCGGCTGCAGTCGGGCGAAACCTGCGCCCTGGTGACCGACGCAGGCACCCCCGCCATCTCTGACCCCGGCGAAGATCTGGTGCGCCTGTGCGCCGGGGCCGGCGTGCCGGTTGTCTCCCTCCCCGGGCCATGCGCGCTGATCACGGCGCTGACGGTTTCCGGCCAGCCCACGGGGCGCTTTACCTTTGAGGGGTTTCTCTCAGTCAACCGCAAAAATCGCCGCGCCCATCTGGAGTCGCTGCGCGGCGAGACGCGCACCATGGTTTTCTACGAGGCGCCGCACAAGCTGCTGGACACGCTGCAGGACATGCAGGCCGTCTTCGGCGGCGAGCGGGCGCTGTCCCTCTGCCGTGAGCTGACCAAGCTGCATGAGGAAGTGATGCGCACCACGCTGGACGACGCACTGCGCTATTATCAGGCCCAGGCGCCGCGGGGCGAATATGTGCTGGTCATCCATGGGGCCGAGCCGTTGGAGGAGCCGCCCATCTCGCTGGATGACGGCGTGGCGCAGGTGCTGGCCCAGCTAGCGCAGGGGCAGCGGCTGAAGGACGCGGTCCGCGCCGTGGCACAGGCCACCGGCCTGTCCCGCAACGAGCTGTATGACGCGGCGCTGAGCGCCAGAGAAGCGTAATAAACGCCGCCGGGCGAAATGGCCCGGCGGCGGCGTTGTATCCTGGTATTCTGGCTCAGCAGAGATGGGCAGAGATTTTTGCCGCATCGCAGGCCCGCAGGGCAATCACGGCGCCGCGCACGCAAAACGCGATGGGGCTGCCGCACGGCCCGCGATAGAGACACTGCAGCTCGGTATCCTCAATAAACCCCAACTCCGTCAGCCGCCGATGCAGACCGGCCGCGCAGTGCAGCGACTCCACACAGGCGCGCTGACCGGGGCAAATGCTATCCAGTGTTGTCATTTTGAT
>CACXCV010000014.1 GCA_902766215.1 Oscillospiraceae bacterium | reverse complement strand
TACACCCGCGAAGAGGTGGCCGGCGAGGTACAGCGTCCGGTGGTGCAGAAGCTGCTGGCGATGATGCGCTTCCGCAATGTGCATCCGGCTTTTGACGGGGCGTTTATCCTGCTGCCCAGCGACGACCGGCACCTGCACATCCGCCGCGAGAACGGCGCGCAGGCGGCCGAGCTGACCGTCGATTTTGTCGAGCGCACCTTTGCAATCTGCGCCACCGACGAGGCGGGCCAGATGCAGCCCGTACAGTTTTAAAAAACAGAAAAACGGCAGGGCTGCTCTGGCGCAAACCAAGGAGTCCTGCCGCTTTTTAAAATTGGACACAAAAACGATGGAAAGGGGAAAGAACGGATGCGAAACGAATTTCCGCGCGTGACGCCCGAGTCGGTGGGCGTGCCGTCCGGGGCGGTGGAGCGGCTGCTTGACCGGCTGGAGGAGGGCTGGACCGAGCCGCACGGCCTGATGCTCATGCGCCGCGGCAAGGTGTTTGCCGAGGGCTGGTGGGCGCCCTATGCGCCCGGCATCCGCCACGGACTACAGTCCCACACCAAGACCTATGCCGCCACGGCGGTGGGCATCGCCTATACCGAGGGCCTGCTGAAGCTCAGCGACCGGGTGATTGACATCTTCTGCGACGAAGCGCCGGCGCATCCCTCGGAAAATCTGCAGAAGCTGACCGTGCGCGACGTGCTGTGCATGGGCTGCGGCATGGACACCATGCCCCGCCCCAGCGTGGACTGGATCCGCGAATTTCTGGCCACGCCGGTCAACCACGTCCCCGGCACGGCCTTTATGTACAACTCCACCGGCTCGACGCTGCTGGGCGCCATCATCCGCAGGCTGACTGGTCTGGGCCTGCACGACTATCTCAAGCCCCGCCTGTTTGACAAAATCGGCATCGACGCCGACAATCTGCGCTGGCTGTGCATGCCCGACGGAATGGAGGTCGGCGGCGGCGGCCTGTATGCTACCACAGAGGACAACCTGCGCCTGATGAAGCTCTATGCCGACGGCGGCGTGTGGGACGGCGAGCGGATCCTGGCCGAGGACTATGTCCGCCTGGCCACCACCAGCCAGAATGACTCGTCCACCGAGCGGGCCGTCAACCCGCCGGCGGAGGACAACTTTGTGGGTTATGGCTTTCAGCTCTGGATGTGCCGGCCCAAGGGCGTCTACCGGGCCGACGGGGCCATGGGTCAGTTTACCATTGTGTTCCCGGAGCGGGACATGATCCTTGCCATCACGGAAAATGCTTCCGGCGGCACGGGCAGTGCCGTCCCCCAGCGGGTGCTGGACACCATCTGGGAGTGGCTGGATTCCCTGCCTGAAGCGGCGGTAGAGACGCTGCCCGAGGATCCCGCGGCGGCGGCCCATCTGGCCCGCCGGATGGCCATGCTGGCGCTGCCTGCGCCGCGCCGCAGCCCTCAATCCCCCTTCCAGCCGCAGCTGGAGGGCGCGTGCTATGCCGTGACCGGGGGCTATCTCACCCTGGCGGAGTATGGCATGGGCGTGATGATGAGCGGCGGTGCGCGGCCGGCCGCGGTAGAGACGCTGGCGTTCTCCTTTGCGGACAACCGCTGCCTGCTGGCTGCTGCGCTGCAGGATGGGCGGTGCCAGACGCTGCGCATTGCCATGGACGGTTCGCGCTGCGAAAACGAGTTGGGCGGCCTGCCGTCCACTGCGCTGTGCAGCGGCTGCTGGGAGGACGAGCGCTGCTTTGCTCTGACCATGCGTATGATCGAAACCTGCAATGAGCGGACGCTGCGGTTCTGCTTTGACGGCGACCGGCTGACCATTCTCCAGCCCGGCGGGCTGTTCGGCCGCGCGCCCGAGCCGGTTGCGGCCGTGCGGCAATAAAAAGGGGAGGGGATCGGAATGCTCAGATATTGCAGCCTGCCCATCCGCCCGGATGCTCCGGCGGTGCGCACCCGGCTGTACCGCAACGGCGTGCTGCTGGACGAACAGCTGCTGTCCATCGGCCAGCCGGCACAGATGTGGGCAGAGCTTCCGCTGCCCGGCGGCAGCAGGGAGGAATACGCTCTGCGCTTTGCGGGCTGCGCAGAGGACGCGTCCCGGGCGCTGGCTGCGCTGGCGGTGTTTGGCGAAACGCGGCAGGGCGGCACGGCCTATGGCGAGGCGCTGCGCCCGGCAGTGCATTTCACGCCCCGGTGCGGCTTTCACAACGACCCCAACGGCCTGCTGTATTATAACGGGCTGTACCATATGTTTTTCCAGCTGAACCCCTATGGCCTGCGCCATGGCAACACGCACTGGGGCTGGGCGGTCAGCCGCGACCTGCTCCACTGGACCGAGCGGCAGCCGCCGCTGCGCCCCTCGGAGGAGGATGGGCTGATCTATTCCGGCAGCGGCGTGGTGGACTGGAACAACACCTCCGGCCTGCAAACCGGCGAGCACCCGCCCCTTGTGCTGTTTTACACCGCGACCGGCGCGCGCTATCCATCCGACCGCGGACGGGCGCGGCAGTGCATCGCCGTCAGCCTGGACGGCGGCGAACACTTTGACAAGCGCGGCTGCGTGCTGGACGAGTTTGTGCCCATGAACCGCGACCCCAAGGTGCGCTGGGTAGCGGACGCCGGCTGCTGGGTGATGGCGCTCTATCTGGAGAAGAACGACTATGCACTGCTCTATTCCGACGATCTGCTTCATTGGCAGCGGGGCGAAACGCTGACGCTGCCGTTTACGGCGGAGTGCCCGGACCTGTTTGAGCTGTTTCTGGACGGCGACCCGCGGCAGCCTAAATGGGTGCTGTTCGGCTCGCCGGAGAACTATCTGGTGGGGCGCTTTGCGGGCCGGCGCTTTATCGCGGAGACGGAGCTGATCCGCGGCCCGGCGCAGCCGGAGGGACAGGGAAAGGTGTTCACCCGCGCGGCGCTGTATGCTCCGCAGACCTTTTCCGGCCTGCCGCGGGGGGAAGAAATCCAGCTCTATTGGATGCCGACCGTCTTTCCGGCCATGCCGTTTTCCAGCTGCATGAGCCTGCCCTGGCGGCTGTCGCTGGAAACCACCGCCGAGGGGCCGCGCCTGTCTGCCGCGCCGGTGGAGGCGGTGAAAACGCTGCGGGAGCAGACTGTGGCGCTGGACGACCCGGCGCTGGACGGCTTTGAGGGCGACGCGCTGGATCTGGAGCTGCGTCCGGGCTTTGACAGCCCGGAGGGGCGGTTGCTGCTGCGCCTGCGCGGCGTGCCGGTGCTGCTGCAAAAGGGCGGGCGCGAGCTGGTGTTTCCGGACGGGATCTATGCCCTGCCGGAGCCGTCTGCGCCGCTGCGGATCCTGGCCGACCATGGCAGCGTGGAGCTGTTCTGCGGGCGGTTTCACTGCGGGCTCAACACGCCGCTGGACCCCGGCAAACGGGGGCTGGAGATTCTGACGCAGGAGCATTGCCGACCGGAGGGAACGCTGAGCCGTCTGCGGTCCGTCTGGCCGCAGAGCACAGGCTGAAACCGCGGAATGTGCAATGAGCAGGAGCAAAGCGCCTGCGATCAATCAATTATAATAAAAGGCGGAATCCTCAATGGAGTTTTCGGCAAATCTGGCGGTGCTGGACCGGGTTCTGGCCTCGGGCGAGATCATCTGGACCGACGAAGAGCAGAAAAACACCCCGTGTGAGCAGCTGCGCGGCACGGTGATTGTCTCCCACGGCGGCGGTTTTGTCATGCGTGCCGGACACGAGGGCTTTCACACGGCGCGGCGCTTTCTGGACCTGGGGTTCAACGTGGCGGTGCTGACCTACCGGCTGGCGCCGTATACCCGGATGGACGCGCTGGCGGACATCCAGCGGGCGGTGCGCCTGCTGCGCGCTAACCGTGAGCACCTGCACATCAGCGACAGAATTGCCCTGCTGGGCTATTCGGCCGGCGGGATGCTTTCGGCCAACGGCGCAACGCACTATGACGCGGGCAATCCGCAGGCAGACGACCCGGTGGAGCGCCAGTCCTGCCGGCCGGACGCGGCGGTGCTCTGCTATGATGCGTTTGCCACGGCTTCGTTCCCGGGCCGGGTGTTTGAAAATCCCTTCGGCGATGGCCGGGCGGAGCGGGTTTGTCTGGCGGCAGAGAAGAACATCACCACCGACACGCCGCCGTTTTTCATCTGGCAGACCACCTCGGACGATCCGCGCCACGGGCTGGCCCTGGCTAAAGAGCTGAGCGACTATGGCGTGCCCTTCGAGCTGCACATTTTCCCCGACGGCAAACATGGCGTCGGCCTGGCCGACGGAAACAACGACTGCCGCGAGTGCTTTCCGCATCTGGCGCACTGGAGCGCGCTGGCGGGCGAGTGGCTGGCCACGCAGGGCCTGTAAAGAGGCGAAGACGCGCAGGATTTGCAGCCCGGCGAAACGACGGACGATCTGTACCGGATCAAATAAAAAAGAAAGCGGCCCATCTTCGGAAGAAGACGGGCCGGATTTGATGCGAGTGGTGATACAGAACTTTTTGAAAAAGCCAGTAATATCAACGGTTTTCAAGGCGGACGAGTAGCGAATAACTTGTATATATCCCCTTTTCGGGCGACTGTTTTTCAGACAGCCGCCTTTTTCTATACCCAAATTCAAGTGTTGCGATTAGGGTGGAAAATCTGCGTTTTCTTTCGCTGTTGCCGAGTATGCCAAGCATAAAAGTGGGCTTCGTTTCTCTTGAGATATTTGCAAGATCATAGATAAAACCGTCAATGGCAAAATATGCCGAACTGCATCTATGTGAAGCTGCCGCCAGACGGACAGAAAACGTTCCAAGTGACAGACAGAAATCCTTCCTCCATTGAGAAAGAAAACTGTCCCCTAACAACCTGAGTAGTAGCAACCTGAATCAGAACCACCTGAGTAGAGAGAGGACCGCGCCCGCCGCATACAGGCGGTATGAGAATGTTTTCCTGACAGAGAGTGAATATGCCGAGCTGCTGCGGGATTTTCCCGACAGACTGGACAGGCTCATTTCCGAGCTGTCCTCCTACATGGAATCCACGGGTAGAAGCTATCAGAATCACGCTGCCACCCTCAGACGGTGGGCAGAGAACGATAAAACAAAGGGTGTCCCCAAACAGGGCATCCCTGATTACACCTGCAAGGAGGGAGAAAGCCTATGAGCGATTTTACCGATATTGTTTCCAAAGTGATGGAAGGGAAAAGAGCTGAAAACGCTCCTTGCCCGTGACGAAGAATTGGACGGTCTCTTTGAGCGCATCTATGAGGACAATGTTTCCGGCAAGCTCTC
>CACXCV010000013.1 GCA_902766215.1 Oscillospiraceae bacterium | reverse complement strand
TATGGCAAGCGTACGCCCGTGGAAGAATATCTCCGCGGCGGCGAGGAGGGCGGCCCCCAGTCCCGCGGCGGCAAGGGCATGCGCAACTATAACATCACGGACAAGACCGGCCTGATCGCGGGCATCCGCGTGGTGGGCGACGACGACGACGTGATGCTCATCGAGTCCGGCGGCGTGATGATCCGCATGCCGGCCTCGGACATCAGCGTATATTCGCGCAGCACCCAGGGTGTGCGCGTGATGAAGCTGGAGGAGGGCAGCACCGTCATCGACGTGGAGCGCATGGACAAGGACGAAGACGAGGTATGAAGGATGTGACCATCTACACCGACGGGGCCTGCTCGGGCAATCCCGGCCCCGGCGGCTGGGGGGCCATCCTCTGCTGGAACGGCCACGAGAAGGAGCTTTCCGGCGGCGAGGCCCGCACCACCAACAACCGCATGGAGCTGACGGGCGTGATTACCGCCCTGCAGGCTCTGCGCGAGCCGTGCAGCGTCACGCTTTACTCCGACAGCAAATATATCATCGACGCCATGAATCAGGGCTGGGCGGCGCGCTGGCAGCGCAACGGCTGGATGCGCAACAAGACCGACCCGGCATTGAACCCCGACCTGTGGGAGCAGCTGCTGCGCCTGTGCGCCTATCACCAGGTCAGCTTTCACTGGGTGAAGGGGCACGCGCAGAATCCCAAAAACAACCGCTGCGACCAGCTGGCCGTGGCCGAGAGCAAAAAGTTCCGATAACCGGCCGCAGCGCCGGATAGACAAATACAGCGGGGCCGCCGGCAGATTTGCCGGCGGCCCCGCTGTTTGGATGCGCTGCCTCTGTTTGAAAACGGCAGCAGGGGCGCACTGCCAAGGCAGCGCGCCCCTGTGAACAGGTTTTTAAAAATCAGAGGTTGGCTTCAATCAGCTTAACCACGTCGCCGACGGTTTTGACATCCGTCAGCTCCTCCTCGTCGGCGGAAATGGAGAATTCCTCCTCGAGGGACATCATCAGCTCCACCAGATCGAGCGAATCGGCGCCCAGATCCTCAAAGCTGGTGCTCTCGGTGATCATTTCCTCGTCGAAGCCCAGCTGCTCGGACAGCAGCGAACGAATCTTCTCAAATACCATATTGAACACCCCCTATGCAAAGAATGACGGCGCGCCCGCCGGAGCGGGACAGCCGAAAATTTCCTACACCAGTATAGACACGGACGGACGAAAATGCAAGAGGAAGTTTCCACTTTCCTGTCTTTTTTCTATTCGATCGTCCCACCGCCCAGTACATACGGCCCGTCGTAGAACACGGCGGCCTGGCCGGGAGTTACAGCGCGCTGCGGCTGGTCAAACACCAGTTCGGCACAGCCCTCGCCGGTGGGGACAATCTGCGCCGTGTCCCGCCGCCGGGTATAGCGCAGGCTCACCGCCGCCCGCAGAGGCGCGGCGGGCGGATCAAGGGCAATCCAGTTGCATCCGGTCACCCGCACGCGGGTGGTGTACAGCGCGGATTCCGGTCCGACAACTACGTCGGCACCCTCCTTGCGCACCACATAGACCGGCGCGCCGCAGGCCAATCCCAGCCCGCGCCGCTGGCCCAGGGTATAGGCCTCGGCCCCGCGGTGCCGGCCCAGCTCGCGGCCCTCCAGGTCGAGGAACCGGCCCGGATGCAGCGGCGCGCCCTGCGAGCGCAGAAAGGCGTCATAGTCGCCGCCGGGGATAAAGCAGATGTCCTGGCTGTCCTTCTTCTGTGCCACCGGCAGGCCCAGCGAGGCGGCCAGCGCCCGCACCTCGGCCTTGGGCAGCTCGCCCACGGGAAAGCGTGTGTGCGCCAGCTGATGCTGGGTCAGAGCATAGAGAAAGTAGGTCTGGTCGCGGGCAGAGTCGTCGCCGGTGCGCAGCAGCCAGCGGCTGCCGCTGCGCTCAATGCGGGCATAGTGCCCGGTGGCCACGGACTCGAACCCGTGATCCAGCGCCCAGTCCAGCATCCAGCCGAACTTCATCTGCCGGTTGCAGACAATGCAGGGGTTGGGCGTGCCGCCGCTGCAATAGGTCTGGATAAACGGATGCACCACCTGGGCGGCAAAGATGTCCTGCGCCTCCAGCACCGTGAAGGGGATGCCCAGCGCGGCGCAGACCTGCGCCGCGTCGCTGGTTTCAGCCCCGGGCTGCAGGCGCATCATCGCGCCGGACACGGCGTGCCCCTGCCGCAGCAGCAGCGCGGCGGCGGCGGCACTGTCCACGCCGCCGGACAGGGCGGCACAGACGCGGCTCATCCGCGCAGACCCTCATAGTCAAACAGCAGATACCACTGCTCCATGACGGTCACGGCGTCTTTATACCCGGCATAGGACCCGTCGTTGTCATACACCAGGCAGATGTAGCCCAGCGGATCATAATAGAGGTAGAAATACACGCAGCCGTTTGGATCGACGGCGATGTTGTACAGCAGCAGGTCGTCAATGGTCTGCTCGGTGACGTCTTCCTGGCCGGAGAGCGCCTGCTGCGAGTTGAGAAACAGACTCTCAATGGCGGCGGCAAAGTCGCTGCCAAGCAGCGCCTGCGGGTCGGCCTGGACTGTATCCAGCCAATACTGCGGTTCGCCGCCGGCCGTGCGCAGCACGCGGACGCCCGGATGGGCGCGCAGCGCGTCGGCCGCCTGCTGATATTCCAGCCCCTGGGCGGCAAAGCAGCTGCGCGCGGCGGCCACCCGGTCGAGATACCGGTTGGAGATGGTCAGGTCGCTTTCCTGGCCGATCATCAGCAAGCAGCCATAGCCGATAAAGCAGCCCAGGGCAACGGCGATGGCCATCCCCAGCAGGCACCGGCCCAGGGTGGGGAGAAATTCATCCCGGCGGGACGGCTCAGCAGCCATGGGACTGGTCCTTCAGCAGGTCACGGATCTCGGTCAGCAGCACCTCTTCGGGCGAAGGCTCGGGCGGGGCCGGGGGGGCCTCTTCCTTCTTGCGCTGGAAGCGGTTGAAAATCTTCACCATCCAGAACACCACCAGCGCCAGAATCAGAAAGTTGATCACGGTGCTGATAAACGTGCCATAGTTGAGGGTGATCGGCTCGGCTGCCTCGCCAAAGAACTGGGGCAGGGTCAGCTTCCAGGCGCTGAAATCCACGCCGCCCAGAAACATGCTCACCACGGGCATGATGATGTCGTTGGTCAGCGAGCTGGTAATGGTAGAGAACGCCCCGCCGATGATCACGCCCACGGCCAGGCTCATGGCGTTGCCCTTGGAAATAAAGGCTTTGAATTCGTCCAGCCAGGACGGTTTTTTCACTTTCATGGGTATGCCGCCTTTCTGTTGGAATTATTTCACCGGGTGGATGACCTCGATGCCGCCCAGATATTTGCGCAGCACCTCGGGCACGACCACCGACCCGTCGGCCAGCTGGTTCTGCTCCACCATGGCGGGGAAGATGCGCGAGGTGGCCAGGCCGGAGCCGTTAAGCGTGTGGACATACTCGGTCTTTCCAGTGGCTTCGCGGCGGAAGCGGATGCTGCCGCGGCGGGCCTGATAGTCCCGTGCATTGGACACGGAGGATACCTCTTTATAGCCGTTCATCGAGGGAATCTGAATCTCGATGTCATAGGTGCGGGCCATCGAGGCCGAGCAGTCGCCTGCGGCCAGCTTGACCGTGCGGAAGTGGAAGCCCAGACCCTTGACCAGGTCCTCGGCCTTGCGCACCAGCTCGTCAAAGGCGGCGTCGGAGTCCTCGGGGCGGGTATACTGGAACATCTCCACCTTATTGAACTGGTGGCCGCGCACCATGCCGCGCTCATCGGCGCGGTGCGAGCCTGCCTCGCGGCGGAAGCACGGCGTATAGGAGATGAACTTGCGGGGCAGATCGGCCTCGCTGAGAATTTCGTCGCGGTAGATGCTGGCCAGGGCCGCCTCGGCGGTGGGCAGCATATAGTGGACGCGGTCGTCAGTGGGGTTGGCAATCTTATAGACCTCGTCGGCAAACTTGGGGAACTGGCCGGCGGTTTCACCACAGGCATATTCCAGCATGTGCGGCGGGAGAATCAGCTCATACCCGTCGGCAATGTGGGTGTCGATAAAATAGTTCAGCAGAGCCCATTCCAGCCGGGCGCCCATGCCCTTGTAGATCCAGAAACCGGAGCCGGCCAGCTTGACGCCGCGCTCATAGTCGATCAGCCCCAGCGCGTTGCACAGGTCCACATGGTGCTTCGGCTCAAAATCGAAGTGGTGCGGCTGGCCATAATAGCGCAGCGGCTCGTTGTTCTCCTTGCCGCCGGGCTTCAGGTCGGGGTCGGGCAGGTTGGGCAGCGAGAGCATCAGCGTGTGATACTCGGCCTCTACGTCGCGGAGCTTGTCCGCGTCGTCGGCAATGGCCTGCTTCAGCTCGGCCATGCGCTGCATCACCGGGGCTACGTCCTCGCCAGCTTTCTTCAGCTGGGGAATCTGCTTGGAAACCTTGTTCTGCTCGGCCTTTTTGCTCTCAGTGTCAAAGATCAGCTGGCGGCGCTGCTCGTCCAGCTCGAGGATGCGGTCCACCTCTTTGTCACAGTCCACTTCCTTGGCCCGCAGGCCGGCCTTTACCCCTGCGGGGTCTTCTTTGATGCGTTTGATGTCCAGCATGGTATTTCACCTCAAAAGTAATGTTGATAGAGTTAATCCGGGTTATTTCCCGGGAAAGTTCAGCTGTTCCAGTGCCTCCAGCAGGCGCTGCAGGTCGTCGGCGTCATAGAACTCCAGCTCGAAGCGGCCCTTGCGCCGGCCCTGCACAATCTTTACGCCGCGGCCCAGCCGCTTGGACAGCGATTTTTCACACTCGGCCAGATAGTCCACCCGCAGTGGATCAGCGGGCGCCCTGACCACCGGCGCGCGCTCGGCCTGCGCCTTGCGTGCCAGCACCTCGGTCTGACGGACGGAGAGCTGCTGCGCGGCCACCTGCCGGGCCAACTCCAGCTGCTTTGCCGGCGGCAGCGGCAGCAGCGCCCGGGCGTGCCCGGCGGAGAGCGTGCCGTCTTTTACCAGCTGCTGCATGGCGGGCGGCAGATTCAGCAGGCGCAGCGCGTTGGCCACGGCCGGGCGTGATCGCCCCACCCGCTCAGCCACCGACTCCTGCGTCTGACCGTATTCGACAATCAGCGACTGATAGCCCTGGGCCTCTTCGATGGGGTTCAGGTCCTGACGCTGCAGGTTTTCAATCAGGGCCAGCTCCATCACCGTGCGGTCGTCTGCCTCGATGCAGTAGACTGGCAGTTCCTGCAGGCCCGCCAGCCGGGCCGCGCGCCAGCGGCGCTCGCCGGCGATGATCTGATAGAGCCCCTCGCCCATGTGGCGCACCGTCAGCGGGGCAATGACCCCGTGCTCGCGCAGGCTGTCGGCCAGCGCGTTCAGCTCCTCCGGCGGAAAGTCCTGCCGGGGCTGATGGGGGTTCGGCTCAATCTGCTCGATGGGCACGGTAGTCACGTGCTGATCTGCGGCCACCGGAGGCAGGTCGCCGAACAGCGCACCCAGGCCCTTCCCCAGCCCTTTGTTTTTTGGCTGTGCCAATCAGATTCCCCCCTGTTTCCGTATCATTTCCTCTGCCAGCGCGGCATATGCCTCTGCCCCGCGGCAGTATTTGTCATAGGCAATCACCGGCAGCCCGTGGCTGGGCGCCTCGGACAGGCGGACGTTGCGCGGAATGACCGTGGTGAATACTTTGCCGGGAAAGTGACGGCGCACCTCCTCGGCCACCTGCATCGACAGGTTGATCCGCCCGTCGTACATGGTCAGCAGCACACCATAGATCTCCAGCCGGGGCTGAAAATGCTTTTTCACGGCGCGCAGCGTGGTCATCAGGTCACTCAGGCCCTCCAGCGCGTAATATTCGCACTGCACCGGCACCAGAATCTGTCCCGCGGCGCACAGGCCGTTGAGCGTGAGCAGCTCCAGCGAGGGCGGACAGTCGATCAGAATCCAGTCATAGCTGTCCTTCAGCGGCTCCAGCAGCTGCCGCAGGCGAAACTCGCGCGCTTCCTCGCCCACCAGCTCGATGCCCAATCCTGACAGCGCCGCGCTGGAGGGAATCAGGTCGCAGTAGGGCGTGCTGACCACGGCCTCGCGGCCTGAATTGCCGCTGATGATGGCGTCATAGACCGTGATATGGTTTTTCTTGGTGACGCCCAGACCCGAGGTGGCGTTGGCCTGCGGGTCAAAGTCGCAGAGCAGCACCCGCGCGCCCGCCTGATGCAGACAGGCGGCCAGGTTGACAGCGGTGGTGGTTTTGCCCACGCCGCCCTTTTGGTTGACAACGGCGATAATCTCTCCCATCGCGCACCTCCCGGATTTTGGTTCATTTTATTATAACACACAGGCCGGGATTTGCAACCAAAAATCCTGCTTTGCGCGGGCCCTGTCCCCTGTTTGGGACAGGGTGATGTTTCACGTGAAACGTTGTCCCAGGAGTATCCGCCGATGGTGTTTCACGTGAAACAATCCAGTCCCGTGCCGTCGAAAGCGGGGGTAAAGCTGCCGTCGGCCGAATCGGCTCCCTGGGTATAGGCCACGGGTGTGCCGCACAGCTCTGCCCAGCTGAGCACCCCGGCGTATTCGTCGTCGGTGACGCGGCGGTCCAGCGGTGTGGGCAGCGTCAGCCCCTCCGGCGGGGCATACTGCCGCAGCAGGCTGACCTGAATATCCGGAATCTCTGCCAGCAGCTCCATGGCACGCAGCGAGTTGTCCACGCAGCCGGGCAGCACCAGATGCCGCACCAGCGTTCCGCTCAGCAGCATTCCATCGTCGTCATATTGGGCCGGGCCGGTCTGCCGGGCCATCTCGCGGATGGCGGCCAGCGCCGCGGCCGGATAGTCTCCGGCAGAGGACAGCCGCGCCCCCAGCGCCGGGTCGGCATATTTAAAGTCGGGCAGGTAGATGTCCACCAGCCCCTCCAGGGCGCGCAGGGTCGGCACGGATTCATAGCCGCCGGAGTTCATAATCACCGGCACAGGCAGCTTTGGCTCCAGCGCCGGGAGAATGTCGGGCAGAAACTGTGTAGGCGTGACCAGATTGATGTTGTGCACGCCCTGGTCAATCAGCTGCTCGAACACCCGGCGCAGCTGCCCGGCGGTCAGCGGCTGCCCTGCCCCGCCGCTGGAGATGCTGTGGTTCTGGCAATAGACGCAGCGCAGCGTGCAGCCGGAGAAAAACACCGCCCCGCTGCCCCAGTGGCCGGAGATGCACGGCTCCTCCCAGAAGTGGGCGGCGGCGCGGGCGGCGCGCAGCTGTGCCCCCTGCCGGCAGAAGCCCAGCTGCCCCGCCGCGCGGTTCACGCCGCAGCGCCGGGGACAGAGCGTACAGGCCGTATAGGTCATGACAATCACCTCTTTCTGCCCATGGTAGCGCATCTTTTCCTCTGGCGCAAGGGGGTATTTACCCCGCGCGGCAGATGTGCTATGATAGCGGCAGAGAAACGGAGGGCTACAGAGTGAAGAAAAACGAGGTTTATACCGTGACCATCGACGGCTATACCAGCCAGGGGCTGGGGGTGGCGCGGCTGCCCGAGGGCGTGGTGTTTGTCCACCAGGCGCTGCTGGGCGAGGTCTGCCGGATTCAGCTGCTGAAGGTGGGCCGGCAGGAAAGCTATGCCCGGGTGCTGCAGGTGGAGCGGCCCTCCCCTGCCCGGATTGCACCGGACTGCCCGGCTTATGGCCGCTGCGGCGGCTGCGCCCTGCGGCACATGGATTATGCCGAGGAGCTGCGGCTGAAGGCGCAGCGCGTTCACGACGCCCTGCGGCGTATCGGCGGCGTGGACCTGCCGGTGGACATCTTGGGCGCGGAGCGCCAGACCGGCTATCGCAACAAGGTCATCTATCCTGTGGCCAACGTGGACGGGCAGCCCACCCGGGGCTATTTCCGCGCCCGCAGCCATGCGCTGATTCCGGTGTCGCGCTGCGCACTGGTGCCGCCGCAGGCCGACGCGCTGGCCGACGCGGTGATCGGCTGGATGCGCCGCTGGGGCGTTTCGGCCTATGACGAGGCGGCGCAGACGGGGTTGGTGCGGCATATCTACCTGCGCGTGTCCTCGCTGGGGCAGAGCATGCTCTGCCTGGTGATCAACGGCGAGACGATTCCCCACGTCGAGGCGCTGGTGGAGTCGCTGCGCGCGGCCGAGCCGGGGCTGCGTTCGGTGCAGCTGTGCTGCAACCGCCGCCCGGGCAACGCCGTGCTCTCTGACCGGTTTATCTGCCTCTGGGGCACGGAAACGCTGACCGAAACCCTCTGCGGGCTGGAATTTCAGCTCTCGCCCCGCAGCTTTTTCCAGGTGAACCACGATCAGGCCCAGCGGCTGTATGACCTGGCGGTGGAGGCGGCGGGCCTGACCGGGGCCGAGCGCGTGCTGGATCTCTATTGCGGCACCGGCACCATCACGCTGGCCATGGCCCGCCACGCGGGGCAGGCCATCGGCGTGGAGATTGTCTCCTCCGCCGTGGAGGACGCGCAGAAGAACGCTGCGGCCAACGGCGTGACCAACACGCGCTTTCTCTGCGCCGACGCGGGACAGGCGGCCGCGCAGCTGGCGGCCGAGGGCCTGCGCCCGGACGTGATTGTGGTGGATCCGCCGCGCAAGGGGCTGGACGCCGCCGCCATCGAAGCCATGACGGTGATGGGGGCGCAGCGCATTGTCTATGTCTCCTGCGACCCGGCCACGCTGGCGCGGGACGTGGCCCTCCTTGCCGCCCGGGGCTATGCCGCCCGGCATGCCCGGGCCGTGGATATGTTCCCAAGATGCGCACATGTCGAGACGGTGGTCCTCTTGTCACGGGAAACAAATCCACTGACGGTTGAAGTCAGAATGGAAGTGGAAACCGGCGAGGTCAAGGAGCAT
>CACXCV010000012.1 GCA_902766215.1 Oscillospiraceae bacterium | reverse complement strand
GATCTCTTCCAGACCGGCGACCATGCGCAGGGTGGTGGACTTACCGCAGCCGGAAGGACCGACCAGAATGATAAATTCCTTATCTTCGATTTCCAGGTTGAAATCGGTGACGGCCGTGACGCCGCCGGCGTATTTTTTGTAAATATGCTTCAGAGAAACACTGGACATAGATACAACCTCCATCGTTTCGGTTTCTTTTCGATGGTCTAATGATACCACACGAACCGCCCTGTGTATATTCACGATGTTGACAAAGCTGAGATGGATGCTTTGGTTAAACTGCCAATCTCAAAAAATATCCGACAAAAGTGAGCGCTCTTCCTTGGTTAAATTGCGCCATTGCCCGCTTTGCAGCCCGTCAAGCGTCAGCGGACCAAAGCGTTCGCGCAGCAGCGCGTCCACCGGCGCGCCCACGGCGGCCAGCATTCGCCGCACCTGGTGATATTTTCCCTCGTGGACGGTTACGCGCACCTGCCCCGGGCCAAGAATCTCCAGCCGGGCCGGGCGGCAGCGCGTGCCGTCGCGCAGGGTCAGCCCGGCGGCAAAGGCGTCCACCGCCGCCTGATCCGGCGTGCCGCTGCAGGCGGCGAGATAGACCTTTTCCACGCCCTTTTTGGGCGAGGTAAGGTTGTGGCCTAACTGGCCGTCGTCGGTCAGCAGCAGCACGCCCTCGGTCATTTTGTCCAGCCGCCCCACGGGAAACAGCCCCTCACCCTCACGGCCCAGCAGATCCAGCACGGTCTGGTCGCGGGGGTCATCGGTGGAGCAGACGCAGCCCAGCGGCTTATACAGCAGAAGATAGCGCGGCGCGGCGGCGCAGACCGGCGCGCCGTCCAGCAGCACAGCGGCGTGCTCGTCCACCTTTTGCTCCGGCCGGCGAATCACCTGTCCGTCCACGCTGACGCGCCCGGCGCGAATGATGGCGCCCAGCTCGCGCCGGGAGGCAACGCCTGCCTCGGAAAGAAATTTATCCAGTCGCTGCATGGCAGCTCATCCTTTCTGCTTGTCATATTTGTCCCGCCGGCGCATAGGCTGTAGCAAATCACTCAGAAGCGGGGGAACAACATGCTGATCATGACTGCAAAACTGTCAAAAGGGAAAATTGCACTGGCGCTGCTGGCCGCGGCGGCGCTGCTGATCCTGGTGCTGCGCCTGGCGGCCGGCGGGGGAGGGAGCGACAGCCCGGCGCAGCAGTCCGGCCTGCCGGAGCCGTCCGGCGTCACCGGCAACGAGGATCGCGTGGCCTATCTGGCGGCGCTGGGCTACACCGTACAGCCCGAGCCGGTGCAGACGCAGGAGGTGTCGATCCCGACGGAGTTCAACGAGGTGTTCACGCGCTATAACGAGCTGCAGCGGTCCCAGGGCTTTGACCTGGCGCCCTATGCGGGCAAGCGGGCCAAGCGCTATGTTTACCGCGTGACCGAGGGCGCGGAAGGCGACAACGTCTGTGCCACGCTGCTCATTTATAAGGATACAGTCATTGGCGCGGACCTGAGCTGCGCCGAAGGCGAGGGCTTCCTGCGGGCGCTGCTGCCCGGGCCGGGCGCGGCGCAGAGCCGGGCCTAGCGCCAGACGGCCCGCACCGGCACGCCCTGCCGGCGGGCATAGGCCACGGTGGAGCCGGTGCCGCCGGGGCTGCCGTCCCACACCGAGAGCAGCAGGTCGGCCTGATCGACCATGTGGCGGTTGCGCATCTGCATGCAGCCGCGGTAATAGTGCTCGGCCAGCAGCTGCACCTCGTCGGCGGCCAGCAGGGCTGCCTGATAGCGGGCGCGGTCGGCCGGGGGCCAGCTGCGCGCCTGCGAGGCGCAGGGGACGACGGCAATCAGCCGGATATCGGTGCGCTCGGCCCGGACGGTGCGCACCGCATCAAAAAACAGCAGGTCGCAGCCCCGGGCCATCCCGCAGAGAAAGCGGCTGTAGCCCCGCCCGGCCAGCTCGGCCACCGTCTGGCGCAGCGTCTGCGCCAGTGCCTGGCAGCGCGGGTCGCTCTCCCGGGTGCCCCAGGGCAGTTTTTCCGGGCGATGCCCGGTAAAGGCACAGGTCATCGGGTCAACTCCTTCCATCCTGATCCAGTTCCAGACTATCATAACACAAATTGCGCGGAATGTCCTTTACAAAATGAAAAAAGAGTGCTATCATATTGCCAATTGAACAACGAATCTTCGGGGCGGGGTGCAATTCCCCACCGGCGGTATAGTCCGCGAACGCTGCCCGCAGCAGCGCCGAACCGGTGAAATTCCGGTACCGACAGTACAGTCTGGATGAGAGAAGATGGCGGCCCGCAGGGGCCGCGTGATCGTGCTTATCGTGCATTTGTGCGCCCGGAGGTTCCGGGCGCATTTTTTGTATGAGGTGATTGATCATGTCCGAATTGATCCAAAGCGCAAAGGAAAACGGCCTGTTTCTGCTGACCTGCCTGTCCATCGCGGCGGGGTTGATTGTGCTGGCTGCCCTGGCCCAAAAGCTGCTGTGCCGCGGGCGGCGCAGCGTGCCGGCGGCGCGGCGGGTGGCCTTTGTGGCCATGTTTGCGGCGGTGGCGGCGGTGCTGATGCTGTTTGAAATTCCGTTGTTCTTTGCTCCGTCGTTTTACAAGATGGATTTCAGCGAGATTCCGGTGCTGCTCTGCTCGTTCTACCTGGGGCCGGTGGCAGGCGTGGTCTGCGAGCTGGTCAAGGTGCTGCTCAAGCTGCTGCTGAAGGGCACGACCACGGCCTTTGTGGGCGACTTTGCCAACTTTGTTGTGGGCTGCACGCTGATTTTGCCGGCCTCGGTGCTCTATCACGCGCACCGCACCCGCGGCTATGCCATTGCCGGCATGGCGCTGGGCACGGTGTGCATGACGGTGTTCGGCAGCGCGTTCAACGCGGTGTATCTGCTGCCGCGCTTTGCTGTGATGTATGGCATCAGCCTGGACGCCATTGTCGCCATGGGCCAGCAGGTCAATGCCTCCATCACCTCGGTGAGCCGGCTGGTGCTGTTTGCCGTGGTCCCGTTCAACATCCTCAAAGGCGTGATTACCTCGCTGGTGACCTTTTTGCTGTATAAGCGCCTGGGCCGGCTCTTTTTCCGCGAGGGATAAAGTTTTCTTCCCTTTTGGCCAAAAGGGTGGTATACTATATGGTACACACCACGAAGGGAGCGAACAACCATGATTGAGATTGAGCTGGAGGCCTGCCCGGATTGCGGCGGCGGTGCCGTGATGGAATATGAAGAGGGATGGTGCGTCTGGGCCGAGTGTACCAACTGCGGCGCACACACCGCTTTTTTGACCTATAAAGATGACGAGGAGCTGCAAAAGGCAGAGCGCGGCATCGCCGACCTGTGGAACGCCCGCAAGGTGATCCACGCCCATCCGGGCGAATAAACCCGTCTGGCAGACAGCGCACGACAGCGCCGCCGGGATACACCCGGCGGCGCTGTAAAAATGTGCTTGACAACGATGGATGTGTCCTGTATAATATTCTCGTTCGAGGACGGGAGCATAGCTCAGCTGGGAGAGCACATGCCTTACAAGCATGGGGTCACAGGTTCGAGCCCTGTTGTTCCCACCACATGGCCCGGTGGTGCAGTCGGTTAGCACGCCAGCCTGTCACGCTGGAGGTCGACGGTTCGAGTCCGTTCCGGGTCGCCAAAGCCCCTCACGCAGCTGCGTGAGGGGCTTTTTGTCGCTGTCCGGCGGGGTGGCGGCGAAGGGCACTCCCCCGGCCGCTGAGCTGAAAAGAATAGCAGAAAATAGACAGCAAAAAACATAGTGGCCGCGCACATGCGTGCGCGGCCACCATGGGAATGCTTCCGGCCTTATTCGCTGCCCTTCTGACGGTGCACCGCCATGCTGCCGTTCTCCATGACGACCTCCAGACGGTCGCCCGGGACATAGTCGCCGGCGATGATCTCCTTGGCGATCAGCGTCTCCACGGTGTGCTGGATGAACCGGCGCAGCGGGCGGGCGCCATACTGCGGGTCATAGGCGCTGTCGATGATAAACTGCTTGGCCTCCGGCGTGACCGTGCAGCTGATCTGCTTGTCAGCCAGCCGCTCGTTCACTTCGTTCAGCTGCAGATCCACGATCTTGATGATGTTCTCGCGGGTCAGCGGCTTATAGAACACAATCTCGTCCAGACGGTTCAGGAACTCCGGGCGGAAGGTGGCCTTCAGCAGCTGCTGGACATTGGCCTTGGCCTCGTCGGAAATGTTGCCGTTGGCGTCGATGCCGTCCAGCAGATACTGCGAGCCAAGGTTGGAGGTGAGGATGATAATGGTGTTCTTAAAGTCCACCGTGCGGCCTTGCGAATCGGTGATCCGCCCGTCGTCCAGCACCTGCAGCAGGATGTTGAACACGTCGGGGTGCGCCTTTTCCACCTCATCAAACAGAATGACGCTGTAGGGCTTGCGGCGCACAGCCTCGGTCAGCTGGCCGCCCTCTTCATAGCCCACATATCCGGGAGGTGCTCCGATCAGACGCGAGACGGAGAACTTCTCCATATACTCGGTCATGTCGATGCGCACCAGATTCTTTTCGTCGTCAAACAGGTTCTGCGCCAGTGCCTTGGCCAGCTCGGTTTTGCCCACGCCGGTGGGACCCAGGAACAGAAAGCTGCCGATGGGGCGGTTGGGATCCTGAATGCCGGCACGGGAGCGCAGAATGGCCTCGGACACCACGCGCACGGCCTCGTCCTGGCCCACCACACGCTGGTGCAGCAGGTCGCTCAGATGCAGCAGCTTGTCGCGCTCGCTCTCCACCAGGCGCGCCACGGGGATGCCGGTCCAGCGCTCGATAATGCGGGCGATCTCTTCCTCGGTGACCTTGTCGCGCAGCAGGCTGTGCTCCATGGCGTTCTGAGCCAGCTGCTCAACCTCGGCCAGTTCCTTCTTGGCCTCGGGCAGGCGGCCGTATTTCAGCTCGGCTGCCTTCTCCAGGTCATACTGCTGCTCGGCGCGCTCGATCTCCGCGTTCAGCGACTCAATCTTTTCGCGCAGGGCCTGCACGCGGCCAATGGCGTTTTTCTCGTTTTCCCACTGGGCCTGCATGGCGTTGAACTTTTCACGCTGCTCGGCCAGATCCTTCTGTAGCTCCGCCAGATAGGCCTTCGAGGCTTCGTCGTCGTCCTTCTTCAGGGCGGTTTCCTCAATCTCCATCTGGATGATTTTACGGCGGATCTGATCCAGCTCGGTAGGCATCGAGTCCATCTCGGTGCGGATCAGGGCGCAGGCCTCGTCAATCAGGTCGATGGCCTTGTCCGGCAGGAACCGGTCGGTGATATACCGGTCGGAGAGCGTCACGGCGGAGATAATTGCCGGGTCGGTGATCTTCACGCCGTGGAACACCTCATAGCGCTCCTTCAGGCCGCGGAGAATGGCAATGGTGTCCTCCACCGACGGCTCGTTGACCATTACCGGCTGGAAACGGCGCTCCAGCGCGGCGTCTTTTTCGATATACTGGCGGTATTCATCCAGCGTGGTGGCGCCGATGCAGTGCAGTTCGCCGCGGGCCAGCATGGGCTTGAGCAGGTTGCCCGCGTCCATCGAGCCCTGGGTTTTGCCCGCGCCGACGATGGTGTGCAGCTCGTCGATAAAGAGGATGATCTGCCCGTCGCTCTTTTTCACCTCGGCCAGCACGGCCTTCAGGCGCTCTTCAAACTCGCCGCGGTATTTCGCACCGGCAATCAGCGCACCCATATCCAGCGAGAAAACGGTTTTGTTCTGCAGATTGGTGGGCACATCGCCGCGGACAATCCGCTGTGCCAGGCCCTCGACAATGGCCGTTTTGCCAACGCCCGGCTCACCGATCAGAACCGGGTTGTTCTTGCTCTTGCGGGAGAGGATGCGAATGACGTTGCGGATTTCGTCGTCGCGGCCGATGACCGGGTCCATCTTCTGCTCGCGGGCCCGCTGCACCAGGTCGGTGCCGTATTTCTCCAGCGCCTCATAGGTGTCCTCGGGGGAGTCGGAGGTGACGCGCTGGTTACCACGGATGTTCATCAGCGTTTGCAGCACGGCCTCCTTTTTGATCTGATAGGTCTGGAACAGACGCTGCAGCGTGGGATCGGCGTGGTCAATCAGCGCCAGGAACAGGTGCTCCACGGAGACAAAGTCGTCCTTCATCGACCCGGCCAGCGTCTCAGCGCCATTGAGCGCCGTGTCCACGGCCCGGGCAATGTAATACTTATCCGCTTCGCGGCCAGAGCCGGTCACGGCGGGCAGCTTGTCAATCTCCGCGTTGACGGCGGCGTCCAGACTTTCAACCGTCAGACCCATTTTCTTCAGCAGCTGCGGAATCAGCCCGCCCTCCTGCTGCAGCAGGGCGGCCAGCAGGTGAACCTGCTCGATCTGTTGGTTCTGGTGGCTCAGCGCAATGCTCTGCGCGCTCTGGATGGCCTCGAGAGATTTCTGCGTAAACTTCTGTGCGTTCATATATAACTCCTTTCTGCGATGATTCGCAAGGAAAGATTCGTTGCTTTAGCACTCTCTATCTCTGAGTGCTAAACTCATTTTAGACAGTTCCCCTTGCTTTGTCAATAGCATTCCGAAAGAAAAATGAAAACAAATGTGGAATTTAATGTGAACTGCCTGTGAATGCACCGAAAAGAAGAAAGAACGGAAAAAAGCACGGATTGATCATGATTATCGTGATCAATCCGTGCTTTTATTGACTTTTTTCATCCGCCGGGCGGGAGACAATCACATACCACCGCCCCTGCAGCGCCGCCACCCGGCACAGGCAGAACTGGCCGGGCAGGGGAAAGGGCCCCTCGGGGTCAAAGCGGAGAGCGACCTCGCTGCCGCAGGCCAGCGCATCGGAAAACAGGCGGCCGAAGAGCGCGGCAGAGTCCAGTCTTTCCCAGCTGCTGCCGCCGGGGACGACCACGGCATGGGTGACGGCCTCGTGGCCCAATGCGGCGCAGGAAATCCGCCCCCGGCAAACCAGCAGGCCGTTTTCCGGCTCCAGCGGGCCAAGGCAGACGCGCCGCCCGGCGGTGTGAATCCACAGCCGTTCCAGCGGCGCGCCGCGGCACACGGCGCTCATGCGCCAGTACAGCCCGTCCTGTTCCAGCTCCAGCGTGCCCACGCTCTGCCCGCTGCGATAGACCGGCAGCCGCTCCATGTCTTATCCCTCCCGTCCGCAGTCTGCTATCAGCGTATGCGGCCGGGAGAGAGAATAGAAGTCAGTTCTGCCCGCCGGTGAGATAAACGGCAACGGCCTGGAAGGGAGCGTTCAGGCCGATGGTCAGCTGCCCGTCCTGCAGCGTGACCGGGTTGGCGTCGCTGCAAAGCACGCGCTCGACCCGCGCGGCGTCCACAGGCAGGGTGATCTCCTGCGGCCACGGAGTCTCGAAGGTGTGGACAACCACCAGCGTCTGTCCCTGGCAGCGGCGCACCACGGCCTGCCAGCCCTGGGGGTGCCGCCAGCTGTCGCCCAGCTGGCCATACAGCGCCGACACGCCGTCGCGGATGATCCCGCGCACCGCGCGATAGAAATCAACGGCCTCGTCCACCCGATGCCACTGCTCCGGCGAGAGGGTGGTAATGTCGCCCGAGAGGCACATCACGCCCAGGAAGGTGTTGATCAGCGAATAGGTCAGACGGCGCATGTCGTCACGGCTGCGGAGCACAGCCCAGATCTGGCTCTGACCTGGGAGAATCAGCCGGTGCAGCGCGGCGGCGATGATGGGAATTTCGCGGCACTCGTGCGCGTCGGAGAAGGAGGCAATGTCGGTGGCCGCCATCAGCGACGGCTCCAGCCGGTGTCCGCCGGAGGCGCAGTTTTCAATCATCAGCTCCGGCAGCGCCTGACGCATCCGGGCAAAGAAGGCCAGCGTGCCCAGCATGTTCTGCCGCAGACCCTCGCCCAGCCCGTCCGGGTCGTCGCAGCCCACGCCGATGCAGTCGTTATAATCCACCTTGATATAGTCAAAGCCGCTTTCACGCAGCAGGCCGATCACCCGCTGGGACAGATAGTCCTGCACCTCCGGCTTGCGCATGTCCAGAAACCGGCGGTTGTCGGTGTCGATCACCGTGCCGTTGCGGTGCAGCAGCATGTCCTCCCGCTGGAAAATGTCCGCGCCGCGGGCGCAGGTTTCCGGCTCGAACCACAGGCCGGGCTTCATGCCGGCCTGCCGGATGAGATCGGCCGTGGCCTTCATGCCCTGGGGGAAGATGGCCCGGTTGGGAATCCAGTCGCCGCCGCAGTCGCTCCAGCTGCCGGTTTCCTTGCCGTACCAGCCGGCATCGATGACCAGATAGTCGATGCCCTTGCCCTGCAGGCGCTGGGCGATGGCGGCCAGATTGTCGTGGGTGGGGTTGCCCCAGGTGGTGCAGTATTCGTTGAACAGCACGGGCAGCGGCTCGTCACGCAGGCGCCAGTTCTCCCGCTGGACGCTCAGCAGGCGCTGGGCCACGGCGTCCACATCGCCCTGCCCCACGGTGAGATAGGCCTCCGGCGATTCAAAGGATTCGCCCGGGGCCAGCGTTTTGGCCCAGTGGCCAAAGTCATGGTCCGCCAGCCCGGCCATCATGACCAGCCCTTCGTCCTTGCGCCGCAGCTCAATCTGCCAGGACGAGGGGCAGGCCAGCTGCATGGCCCACACCACACCGGCCCGAGCGTCCTCCACTGCGGCGAAGGGGAACCAACCGCGTACGGGCATCGAGCCTACCTGGCCGAACTTTTCCAGCCGCACGGCGTGCCCCGTCCAGGACGGCTCCAATTGCAGCGCCTCGGCCGACTCGGTGACCAGGCGGCCCTCGGCGCTCCAGCTGGAGCGCGCCCGGTGAATCTGCAGCGCACCGTGGGCGTCGCCGGGGGTGAAGGGGGTGATGCGCCCCAGGTTGACGCTGGAGAGCATCTCCAGCGTCAACGGTGCGTCGGTTGCGTTTTCAAAGGTGACGGAGCTGCGCAGCGCCTGCAGGCCCGGGTGCCAGCGCAGACGATGGTGCGCCAGGCGGCCGGCCCCGTCGGTGAGGGTGGTGATGATGCTCTCACCCTCGCGGCGCTGGCTGAGCAGGTGCATCCGACTGGTGGAGAGGGTGGTGGCCATGGTGTGGCCGTTGCCATAGCCGTTGCTCAGGCTGTCGCCGCGCACGTGCAGCTGCACCAGGCTCTCCACCGCCCAGCGCTTTTCCAGCGTCTGGCCGCGCAGCGTCAGGGGAACCAGGCACAGGCCCACATGCCGCTCACCGTCGATGACATAGCGGGCCAGCATATCACCCAGGGGAAACTCGCTGAAGATAGCCATTCTTGTGTCCTCCTTGTTCTTGTGTTACAGCGGCAGCGAAAGCGGTTCGCCGCGGTAGACCACCTGCTGAGCTGGCCGGCCGAAGCGGTGCACCAGAAAAACCGTCTGCTCCGGCATGCCGGGATAGCTGCCCTCGCGGCGGCCAATGGTCAGACGGTTCTGTCCGTCGTCCCAGACAAAAGGCGTGAGGGCTGCTTCGCCCTGCTCATAGCCATAGCCGTCGCCCGCGTCCTGATACAGGGTAAACGCGCCGTCCTCGCCCGGGAAGACGACAATCTCCACCGGCAGCGGCGCCTGCCCGGCAGTGGACTCGGCGTCCTGCCCCCAGGGGAGGATGGCGCCGCTGCGGACCAGCATGGGGATGCGTGCCAGCGGCGCATGGAGCACGATCTCCTGCCCGCCGTCATACCGGCCGCTGCCGGCCAGGTCATACCAGCCGTGTCCGGCAGGCAGGCGGACGGACACTTCGTCTGTGGCCTCAATGGGCTGCGAACCAGCCTGATAGTACATGGGCCGGGTGACTGGCTTGACCAGAATGGCGTCGCCCAGCATCATCTCGTCGTCGATGCAGCGCAGTGCGGCGTCCTGCTGGAACACCAGCGCGGGCACGCGCAGCATGGGCGCGCCGGTTCGGGCTGCGCCGGCCATCAGCGTGTAAAGATAGGGCACCAGATGATAGCGCAGGCGGATGGTCTGCTCCAGCGCGTCGTAAAACGGTTCGCCCGGCTGGCCAAAGCGCCAGATTTCCCGGGGCGTGTTGCTGCCGTGGGCGCGCATCATCGGCAGGCAGGCGGCATACTGCGCCCAGCGGACAAACAGCTCCCGATAGCCCAGATCGTCCACGCCGCCGTCGTAATCGCCGCTGAAAAACCAGGCAAAGTCAAGCCCGCGGGTGAAAAATCCCCCAATGTCCGTGGACCAGAACGGCTCGCCTGCGGCGCAGAAGTTCATCCCTTCGGGAATGTGGCGGCGCAGCGTCTCCCAGTTGGCGCTCACGTCGCCGCTCCAGGTGATAGTGGCATAGCGATGCTGCCCGGCATAGGATGAACGCGTGAGGTTGCACACGCGGCGGTCGCTGCATTCGCTGCGCTGGCCCTCATAGATGCCCTGGGAATGGTACAGGCTGTAGAGATTGATTCTGGTCGGGTCGAGATAGCGCTTGGCCTCGTCGGTGTTCAGCTGGGCGCGGCGGAACGGCTCGGGCTTGATCGCTCCGTGCCAGTCGCTCTCAAACGGCTCGGAGCAGTCGCACCACCAGGCGTCCACGCCGTATTGGAACAGGCCCTGGCTGGCCTGCTGCCAGTAGAGCTTGCGGGCCTCGGGGTCAAAGGCGTTGTAAATCAGCTGGTTGCCCAGCATATATCCGTGCTCGAGCATGGCGGCACGGTCGGCGTTCTGCTCGCCCTGCATCGAGGGCCAGATGGAAACCATCAAGTGCAGGTCCATGTCGTGCAGACGCTGCGTCAGCCCGGCAGGGTCGGGGAAGCGCTGGGGGTCGAAGTGCTTCCAGCCCCACTGACCTTCCGGCCAGCTCTGCCAGTCCAGCACAATCATGTCCAGCGGCACGCCGCGGCGGCGGTATTCGCTGCTGACCTCCAGCAGCTCGTCGGCGCTGACATATCGCTCCTTGGACTGGATAAAGCCCAGCGCATAGCGCGGCAGCATGGGCGATGGCCCGGTCAGCGCGGCATAGCGGGCCATACAGCCGGTATAGCTGCCGTCGCCATAGAAGAAGTACCAGTCCAGCTCGTCGGCGCAGTCGGCCCAGAGATAGCTGCCCTCTTCGTCGTCGTGGAAGGCCATCATGCAGCCCATGTCGAACAGAATGCCCCAGCCCCGGGTAGAGACCAGCACCGGCACCACAGCCTTCATGTTGTGCTGATACAGCAGGCGCGACTTGCCGCGCAGGTTGCCATAGCCCTCCTCATGGGAGCCGAGGCCGTACAGGCCCTCGTCCGGCGCGAAGACAAAGCTCTGGCGGCACTCGTAAGCGGTGCGGTCTTCATAGGTTTCAACCGGCTCGGCCGAGGCACGCGCGCCGTCGATGCTCTGGCTCTCCTGCACGGCGGCGTTGTCAAAGCGGTGCAGCAGCACGGGCTTTTCCTCCAGCTGATGCGGCTGCCGGTCCGGCTCGCGCAGCAGCAGGCTGCCCTGGGCGTCATAAAAGGCAATGGCGCCCGTTTCCCGGGTGAGAACGGCGCTGACCGGTCCGGCGCAGAGACGCAGGGCCGACTCGTCCTCGGAGATTTCCGCCAATCCCTCGGGCTGGCGGATGACAGTGGCGCTTTGCGTGGGCAAAAATGCGTCGCGGCGGGTGTGCGTCACGCGGATGACGCCCTCGCAGATCATCTGCAGGCGCGTGCGCAGGCCGCGCCGCTCAAAAATTAACTCGCTGGCGGAACAAGACTGGTTCATAAGCTTCCTCCAAAATGCAGTGGATGCCCCGGCAGCGGGCCGCCTGCAGGGGCAGCCCGCTGTCGGACAGATACAGAGGCGGGATCACGGGGCGGGCGGCCCCGGCGATCTGCCTGCAATCAATATTTCAGTTCGATGGCGATGGTTTCGCCCTTGGCGAAGGAATAGCTGGTGTGGTCGCCGTCCATGGGCATTTCGGCGCCATTGATGAAGATGCGGCAGCCCGGCTTGCGGCAGCGCAGCGTCAGCGTCTGGGCCTCGTTGGAGGTCAGCGACGCAGTGGCGCCGCTGGGAGTCCAGGCCATGTGATTCAGCTTGGCAAAGGTGTACAGCCACACGCCGTCGATCGATCCAGTCATCAGGTTGTCGGGCATGACGGGCAGCAACTCGACGGTGCCGGGCTCGCTGAACACGCACATCTCTACCAGGAAGGCGGGGACGGCGCCCTGCAGGTCGGGGAACACGCCCCGATAGGGGAAGTGGCTGGTCTGCAGCGTGCGGCGGACAAAACCGTGGTTGAACAGCTGCGACAGGTTCTGCATGGCCTCCTCCATGTCCTTGAGACGGATGGCCGTCAGGGCACGGTGAATGATGCCGTGGGCCGAGTCGTCCTGCTGGCCGCGCTTGCGGTTGGAGATGATAATGGCCTCGGTCAGGTCCGGCTCGGTTTCGGGGGTGATGGCGCGGCCGGGCCAAACGTCATAGTGATGGGAAACGTGGCGGTGGTTATAGTTCTCCTCGATGGTGGGCCAGGCCCACTCCTTCAGGCCGCCCTCTTCGTCCAGCAGGTAGGTGGGCAGCGAATCCAGCTGCGCCCGCCAGTGGGCAATGTTCTCCTGCTCGATGCCCAGCGTGTTGCAGCCGTCGATCAGGTTGGTGAGAATCTCGCGGCAGATGGCAATGTCCATCACGGAGTTGATCCGCGTGGGGTGGATGTCCGAGCAGGTTACGGTCTCATAGCCGGGGTTGGGCGTGGGATCCTCGGGGGAGAACGAGGGATAGAAGATTACCTTTCCATCCGGGCCGCGGTCGCAGGCATAGTCCTCGTAGAACAGAGCCATTTCCTTATAGGCGGGGATCAGGCGCTCACGCAGGAAGTCGCGGTCGCCGCTGACCAGCCAATAGCCCCACAGCTCATTATAAATCCAGCCCAGGCAGCCCGTCCAGCAATAGTGCGGGTAGGTGCGGGAGAAATGGTAGTACAGGCCGGAATCCGGGTCGCAATGGACGCTGGCCAGCAGGCCGCGTGCGCCGAACAGCAGCTTGGCGTTGGTGCGGAAGTCGTCAAACTTCGTCTCGTAGAAGCGGAAGTAGACGTCCATCTCGTCGAACAGGCCGGTGTTGTTGCCGGCGCAGACCTGCAGGTTGGTGTTGATGTTGTGCTGGCCCATCATGGGCGGCAGCGCGCCGGTCTCATAAATCTGGAAGAAGCGGCCCATGTCATACAGCTTGTCCATCAGCGTGGGGTCCAGCTCGTCTTTGCTGTGGGTGCGGCGCAGCAGCTCCTCGCCGGAGAGCACATAGTCTTCCTTTTTGCCCAGGTGAATCCGCGAGCGGTCCATGCGCTGGCCGATGTGGTGCTCGTTGCCTGCCAGCAGGCGGTCAAAGTCCACGTCCATCTCCATCAGGGCGCGGCAGACCGGCTCGGCACAGGCAAAGGAGAAATCCGACTCGAACTTGACGATCCGGCTGACAATGAGCAGGCTGTCGGCCCCACGCAGCGAAACGCCCTGCTCGGTCTTGGTGATTTTGCCGCCCTGGGGGATCAGGCGGATGGCGGCCACATAGCCCTTGCGGCCAAAGTCGGGGTTGTAGGCCCAGGCCAGGGTGATCAGCTGCTCGGTCACGGTCAGCTGGTGGCTGCTGCCGGTGAACTGGCTGCCGAAAACCATGTTGCCATGGCGGATGGGCCGGTTGGGCAGCTGCAGCTCCACGTCGAGGTCCAGCTGCCCCTTGGGCGCGGTAAAGCGGTTGAGAATGGCCTCGCCGTCATAGGAGGCAAAGCTCTCACAGCGGTACTTGCCGCGCTCGTTGGTCCACATGGAGGTGATCATGCCGTTCTGCATGTCCAGCCAGCGCAGATAGTCCCGGGTACCGGGCTGCTCCGGCTGGGTAAAGCGCAGCCAGAAGGCGGTGTGCAGCCGGGGAGAGCCGGCGGGATAGAGAATTTTGTTGTCAAAATTCATGTACTTTTCAAATCCGGCGGCCTTCTGCGCTTCGTCCAGCAGGGCGTCGATTTCCTCGTGCCGGCCTTCCAGCAGCAGCTGGCGGATGCGGGGCATTACCGGGCGCAGGTCGGGCGGGGTGGGCGTCTTTTCCCACAGCGGCTCATAGAGCAGCTCCTGCGTAAAAGCCATCTCGTCGTGGTAAGGATGGCCGGACGACTGGACGCGCAGCGCGCCGTTGCCGGTGATGAAGTCGTCGGCCGAGGTGTCGGCCGGGGAAATGGAGCAGATGCTGTGCTCGGGCAGAATGTCATAGCGCTGCTCGACGGGAATATAGGGGATGGTGTAGCAATACTTGACGTAGTCGATCATAGCGGGTCTCCTTTTCTTGTGTCATAGTGCCTGCTGGCAGGCACTGTCCGCAAACTATCATACCATAAATCAACAGAAAAAACAGCAAACGCGGGTAAAAAAGCGGTGTATACGACAATTGAAGACAATATTCCAAAGGCCTTTCCAGCTTCAAAACAGGAAAAAACAATCCGATATGAAAAAAAGAACGTCAAAAAATGAAAAGGAAAACAAAATAGTGATAATAGAAAGCGTTGAAGCTCTGCGTGGAATGCAAACAGCGCGCCGTATCCGGCCGGATACGGCGCGCTGTGATGTTTGTCAGAATGGGAAGGAGACGGCTTATGCCTTGCCGGCGCAGCCAAGGACGTCGATCAGCTTGTGACGGACCAGTTCCTTGATGTTGGCGCGGGCGGGCTTGAGGTACTCGCGCGGGTCAAACTTGTCGGGATGCTCAGCCATGAACTGACGGATGGTGCCGGTCATGGCAAGACGCAGGTCGGAGTCGATGTTGATTTTGCAGACGGAGAGCTCTGCGGCGTGACGCAGCTGCTCCTCGGGGATGCCGACAGCGTCCGGCATCTTGCCGCCGTTGTCATTGATCATCTTAACATAGTTCTGCGGCACGGAAGAAGAACCGTGCAGAACGATCGGGAAGCCGGGCAGACGCTTGACGATCTCGTCGAGTACGTCG
>CACXCV010000011.1 GCA_902766215.1 Oscillospiraceae bacterium | reverse complement strand
CGCATCTTCTCGGTTTCGATCTCGGCACGCATCTTTTCCTGCCGCCGGATCTGCGTGGTCAGCGCGCCCACCGAGATGGACACGCACAGCATGACAAGAAACGTCAGCGGATAACCCGCAAGGGTGAAATTGAAGGCGAAAAACGGAAATGTAAAGACATAGTTGACGCAGAACGTGGCCAGAATCGACGCGGCAATCCCATACAGATACCCGTCGGTCATGCGTGAAACCAGCACCACCGCCAGCACAAACAGCAGCGGCACAAAGGTCCCGCTGCCATCAAACCGCCGCAGCGCCAGGCCGCCCAGCAGCGCCACAGTCAGCGGCGCCAGCGTGTGTCCCAGGTTCTTCAGCCGCCTGCGCCAGGAAACCTGTTTCATGTCCATCCCTCCCCTTTTTATCCTATCATAAAAACCGTTAATGTCCCGTTAATATTTCCGCAGGCAAAAAAGTTGCCATGCACACAATTCCAGGCTTGCGTTCCCGGAGAAAATCCGCTATAATAGCACCCGTAAAAGGGAGTAGCCAGCGGAGCACCGCGGCTGTCTGCGTCATCCCGGCCGCACGGCCCGCAGCAGCATGAAATGGCAAGACTTTTGCCGCACAGGCGGCAGAGGTCTTTCTTTTTTTACCCTTTTATAAAATCATTGATAAGGGAGACCTGCTATGAACATCCTGCAAAGCCTCAGCTTTCTCTGGGAGAACCTGCTGGCGCTGGCAGACTGGCGCTATCTGGTCATGTGGGCCATCGGCGGCCTGCTGATCTACCTGGCCATCCGCCACGACATGGAGCCGTCGCTGCTGCTGCCCATGGGCTTTGGCACCATTCTGGTCAACATTCCGTTCTCCGGCGCCATCGACCAGCTGCTTGCCTCCGGCGCGGTGGAGCACGGCGCGCTGACCACCCTCTTCAACGCCGGCATCGCCAACGAGCTGTTCCCGCTGATTCTGTTCATCGGCATCGGCGCAATGATCGACTTTGGCCCGCTGCTGTCCAACCCCAAGCTGATGATCTTCGGCGCGGCGGCGCAGTTCGGCATTTTCTTCACGCTGTGCGCGGCGTCGATGTTCTTTGACATCAACGACGCGGCCGCCATCGGCATCATCGGCGCGGCCGACGGCCCCACCTCCATCGTGGTGGCGCAGAAGCTCAACTCCCACTATCAGGGCGCGATTATGGTGGCCGCCTATTCGTACATGGCACTGGTGCCCATCATCCAGCCGCCGGTGATCAAGCTGCTGACCACCCGCAAGGAGCGCCTGATCCGCATGCCCTACGAGCAGAAGAACGTGTCCAAGACCACCCGGATTCTCTTCCCGATTATCATCACCGTGGTGGCGGGTGTGGTCGCCCCGGCCTCGGTTTCGCTGATCGGCTTTCTGATGTTCGGCAACCTGATCCGCGAGTGCGGCGTGCTCAACTCGCTGTCCGAAACGGCACAGAAGGTGCTGGCCAACCTGGTGACCATCTTCCTGGGCCTGACGGTAGCCTCGCAGATGCAGGCCGAGGCCTTCCTCAAGCTGGACACGCTGCTCATTCTGGGCCTGGGTCTGTTTGCCTTCATCTTTGACACCGCCGGCGGCGTGCTCTTTGCCAAGTTCCTCAACCTGTTCCTCAAGAAAAAGGTCAACCCCATGATCGGCGCGGCCGGCATCTCTGCCTTCCCCATGAGCGGGCGCGTGGTACACAAGCTGGGCCTGCAGGAGGACAGCCAGAACTTCCTGCTGATGCACTCCATCGGCGTCAACGTCTCCGGCCAGATCGCCTCGGTCATCGCAGGCGGCCTGATCCTCAATTTCTTCCTGTAAGGAGGGCGCGACATGACCTTTCATCCCTATAACTTCATCTCCAGCCTGACCTATATGGTGTCCGGCATGCTTGGCATTTTCATCGTCATCGGCATCATCGTCCTGATCACCGCGCTGCTTAACCGCATCACGGCGCCCCGGCACGACGACGACCAGCAGAAATAAAGACCGCAAAAGCGGGCAGGAACGCTCCTGCCCGCTTTGTTTGTCTGCTCAGCGGATAATCTGTCCAGGCTTGCGATAGCGCTCCTCCTCGCTGAAGACGCAGCCGCAGTATTTCTGCATATACAGCCCCAGCTCGCGGGCTCGGTCCTGCCCGGCGCGGAACAGCGGGCGAAAGTCCTGATACAAAAAGCGGACGTGGTGCCGCTCGGCCGCCGCTTCGGCCACCTGGCGCAGCAGCTCGTGGTTCTGATACGGGCTGATGAACAGGCTGGAGGTAAATGCCTCAAAGCCGCCGGCCGCAGCCTCGGCCGCAGCGCGGTCCAGCCGCATCTGATAGCAGGTGCCGCAGCGCGTTTCAATCTGGTCCGCCACGGCGCGGATAAAGGGGCGCAGGGCATATTCGTCGTCCAGCAGCAGCGGCAGCGCCACCATCCGGCAATATTCCTGCACGGTGTTGCGCCGGGCGCGGTATTCGGTAAACGGGTGGATGTTGGGGTTATACCAGAGCGCCGTCAGCTCGTGTCCCTGCCCGCGCAGGGCGTCGATGCACTGGTTGGCGCAGGGGGCGCAGCAGACGTGCAGCAGCGTTTTCATGAAGGGGCCTCCTTTGCCCGCCGGACCGGGCATGTTCTGGCTTCATTATAGCAGACGCGGCGGCAAATATCCAGCCCTGGCCGGGACAGGCTTGCAACCGGCGGGTGAAGCTGGTATACTATTGACAGATGCGCTCTGTCCGACCGGCAGCGGCGCAATAGGAGTGAGGAAATGAAAATCATCATTACCGGCGCCGGCAAGGTGGGCGAAACGCTGGCCGAGCACCTGGCCGCCGAGGGCCACGAAATCACCGTGGTGGACTCCGATCCCGAGGTGCTGCGTGTGGTGGGCGAGCGGCTGGACCTCATGACCGTCGAGGGGGGCTGTGCCTCGTTCGACGTGCTGATGGAGGCCGGCGCAGACAAGGCCGAACTGCTGATTGCCGTGACGGGCACCGACGAGCTGAATCTGCTGACCTGCCTCATCGGGCGCAAGCTGGGCCGGTGCCACACCATCGCCCGGGTGCGCAATCCGGAATACAGCGCCGTGCTGCCCCGCCTGCGGGACGACCTGGGGCTGAGCCTGTCGGTCAACCCCGAGCAGGACTGCGCCACCGAGATGGCACGGGTGCTGCGCTTTCCCTCGGCCATCCGCATCGACACGCTGGCCCAGGGCCGGGTGGAGCTGCTGAAGTTGCGCGTCAACCCCGACTCGCCCCTGGTGGACTGCAAGCTGTCCGAGCTGCTGCGGTTCAGGGCCAAGGTGCTGGTCTGCGGCGTGGAGCGGGGCGAGCAGGTTATCATCCCCGACGGCAGCTTTGTCCTGCGGGCCGGCGACCGCATCAGCATCGTGGCCCCGCCGGCCGAGGCGGCGGCCTTTTTCTCCGCAGTGGGGATCGTCACCAACCCGGTGCGCCATGTGATGCTGGCCGGCGGCGG
>CACXCV010000010.1 GCA_902766215.1 Oscillospiraceae bacterium | reverse complement strand
GCGGGCGCTGCCCGAGGTGGCACTCAGATAACCGGTGATAATGTTCATGGTGGTAGACTTACCAGCGCCGTTGGGGCCAAGGAAGCCGACAATCTCACCCTCGTTGATCTTAAAGGTGACGTCGTTGATGCCTCGCTTGTGGCCATAGGTTTTGGTGAGCCCGGATACTTCAATCATTCTGGGATCCCTCCTACAATCGGTCCGCGCAATAGCCCCATGTGTGAACGAACTACTACGCATCCGTCATTATATCACAAAACCATTCAGACGGAAAGGACAATATTTCGTCGAGACGCACAAAATTCAGCCGTCAGATTCTACGCTTTTCACGGGGAAATGGCCCGAATTGGATAATTTCGTAAATATAAGTGTATTTTTCAGTCTTATTTCAGAAGAATGTGCGTTTTCTGCCCGCATGTCATATCTGCTGGCGGCGCGGCATAGGATGACGGTATCTGAAAGGGGGAATGCTATGGGCAGCGAAGGGAAAATCCTTGTGCGGGTCAGTGCGGCGGAAAACGCCATCCCGCTTGAGGGGGTGACGGTGGTGATCACCCGGCGCGGCAGCGGCGCGGTGCTGGAGCTGCTGGGCCTGCGCAGCACCAATGCCGACGGGCAGACCACGCCTGTGCCGGTGTCCACGCCGGATCGGGAGCTGAGCGAGTCGCCGTCCGGGGAAAAATCGTGGAGCAGCGTGGACATTACGGCGGATATGCCGGGCTATGAGCGGGTCATTGTGGAAAATGTGCAGGTGTTTCCCGGCGTGACGACCATTCAGGATTTCGCGCTGATTCCGCTGGAGGACTACCCGGATCAGTGGAGCAAGACCGAAGTGTTTGACGTGACGCCGCAGGAGCTGTAGCCATGGCCAGTGTAACACCGTACATCCCGCAGTTTATCACCGTGCATCTGGGGCCGCCGGCGTCGGACGCGCCCAATGTCACGGTGCGGTTTACCGACTATATCAAAAACGTCGCCTCCAGCGAAATCTTTCCCACCTGGGAGGAGGCGGCGCTGCGCGCCAACATTCTGGCGCAGATTTCCTTTGCGCTCAACCGGGTCTATACCGAGTTTTACCCCAGCCGGGGGTATTCGTTCAACATTACCTCCAGCACGGCAACGGATCAGAAATACATCCAGGGCCGGAACATCTTTGAAAATGTCAGCCGGCTGGTGGATGAGCTGTTCAACACCTATATCCGCCGCCAGGGGAACTTTGAGCCGCTGCTCAGCTCGTTCTGCAACGGGACCACAGTCACCTGCGACGGCATGAGCCAGTGGGGCTCGCAGTATCTGGCCCAGCAGGGGCTGAACTCGGTGGAGATTCTCCGCCGCTATTACGGCAACGACATTGAGCTGGTGGCCAATGCGCCGGTGCTGGGCATTCTGCGCAGCTATCCCGGCACGCCGCTGCGGGTGGGCAGCAGCGGCGCGGCAGTGCGCCAGATGCAGGCGGCGCTCAACCGCATTGCGCGCAACTATCCGGCCATTCCGCGGCTGGACACCGACGGGGTGTTCGGCCCGGCAACCGAGGAGGCCGTGCGCGTTTTCCAGGGGATTTTCGGCCTGGCGCAGGACGGCGTGGTGGGCAACGCGACCTGGTATTCCATCATCCGCATTTATGTGGCGGTGACGCGCCTGGCCGAGCTGGTCAGCGAGGGGCAGCAGGAATACCGCGCGGACCTGAGCTACCCCAGCGTATTGCAGGAGGGCAACAGCGGCGAGGCCGTGGGCACGCTGCAGTATATGCTGGCGGTGATGGGCCAGTTTATCGACTATCTGCCCATTGTCGCGATTGACAGCGTGTTCGGTCCGGCTACCCGGAACGCGGTCGTCGCCTTTCAGGGCTATGCCGGCCTGCCGCAGACCGGCGTGGTCAACCGCAACACCTGGGAGGCGCTGCATCAGCAGTTTCTGGGCGCCGAGGCGGTGCTGCGCGAGAACGGCGCCCTCTTTTCCGGCAGCCAGGCCAGCGTGCCGGCCATGGCGGTGGAAATTCAGCAGGCCCTGCGCGTTGCGGCCGCGCTGGACGAGGAGCAGCCCGCGCCGCAGCGCACCGGCCTGGCTGACCGGGCGACGGCCCAGGCCATCGAGGTGTGGCAGCAGCGGCAGGGTCTGCCGGCCACCGGCAGTGCCGACGCGGCCACCAGGCGCGCGCTGGGGCAGCTGATGGAGGATGTGCTGCCGGGCGGGCCGACGCGCATGACGCAGTATCCCGGCCGCGTGCTCAGCCGCGGCGACAAGGATCCAGGTGGAGGGGTGCCCAATGTTTAATCCGGAGCGGGAGCAGAACCTGCTGAGGCGGCCGGTGCGTTCGCTGCAGCAGATGCTGCGTACCATACATTTTTTCGATGCGTCGGTCCCGCAACTGATCCCCAACGGTGTGTTCGACGCCGAAACCGAGCGGGCGCTGATGGCCTTTCAGCGGAACAACGGTCTGCCGGCCACCGGCCAGGCGGACTATGCCACCTGGACGGCGCTGGTGTCGGCCTACCAGGCGGCCGAACGCGCGCTGGCTCACGCTATCCCGCTGCGGGTGGTGTTCCAGCGGGGGCAGACCATCGGCCCGGAGGAGCAGCACATGCACCTGTATCACTATCAGGCGGCGCTGGCGGCGCTGAGCGCGGTGCTGGATGTGCCGACGCTGGCCGTCACGGGGATCAACGACCGCGCCTGCCAGACGGCAACCCGGTGGCTTCAGCAGCGGGCCGGCCTGCCGCCCGACGGCGTGGTGGATAAGGCGACCTGGGACGCGCTGAGCTGCCTATACCCGGCCGTGCTGGGGGACGGGGCGCTTTATGTTGAAAAATGACCGCTTTTTCGGTCAAAATGATGAAAATGCTTTCACGGATTTGGTATATGCGCTGAAAAAAGCAGGTTGTTCTTGCAATACAGGTAAAAATGTTGTTTAATAAAGTAAGCAAACCCAGCAAAAGATCCCAGGCAACTTGATTACAAAGGAGAATGCAATATGACCTGCAAACAATGCGGCAAAAGCAACCGCGACGATGCAACCGTGTGCAAATACTGCGGCGCGGAACTGACGTCCGAGCCGAAAGCGAGAGCAAGCCGCGCCGAGGCGAAGGGGGCTGCGATCCAGTCGCTGCGCCAGCTGGCTCTGATTCTGGCAGGTATTGCGCTGGCTGCGCTGGTTCTGGCTCTGGCAGGCCTGCTGCGCGGATGCAGCGCGGCGAACACGGCCAAGGAGGCGCAGACTGCGGCCACTGCGGCGCAGACTGCGGCGGCGGAAGCACAGGCAGCGGCCGACCAGACCACGCGTGCGCTGCAGCAAGCGCTCACGCGCATCGAAACGCTGGAGGCCGCTGCGCAGGAGCCGGCCAACAACACCCCGACCACGCCGGACACCACGCCCAGCACCCCCGACAGCCGCCGCTATCCCGCCACCGACCCGACCACAGCACTGAATCTCACCGTGGGTGAGGACGGCAAGGTCAGCGCTCTGTCGTATACCGATGCCAACGGCGCCAGCGTGGCGCTGGAGGTGGGCGGCGCGGGCGTGCCGATGAACTATGTGCTGAACAATGTGGACGATCTGGTCAAATATGAGTCGGACATCGACCTGTGCGCGGCCTGCACCGCCACGCTCAGCGACGGCTATACCGGCCAGGTGAGCTATCGCTGGGAGAGCCTGACCGACGCCCAGTGGAACCCGCGCCCCGACAAGACCGAGCCGTGCCTGACTGTTTCGCCGGGGTACTGGTTCTCTACCCGCGCGCAGTATCGCTGCGAGATTACTGTCACGGTGGTTGACGCCAGCGGAAAAGAAACCGACAGCGTGAACGTCTATACCGCCGCCGTGACCTATACCGACTGGGAGACCTATGCCGAGACGCATGCCGACGAGCACGATGTGTTCCTGCAGTGGTCCGACATGATGAAGACCTATCGATAAGCCCCGATAAGTCCCAAAGCGCCCCTCCGGCAGTGCTTCTGCCGGAGGGGCGCTTCTTTGCCCTGCGAGAAAAAACACAGGCCAGCTGTGGGCTTTCCCACAGCTGGCCTGCAATACGTTTTGAAAAGCGGGCCTGAAAACGCTTACTTCAGGCCGGCGGCAGCGGCGACCTCGGCGGCGAAATCGTCGGCCTTCTTCTCGATGCCCTCGCCCTTTTCCATGCGGACATACTTGACGACCTCGATGGTGCCGCCCAGCTCCTTGGCAACGGCCTTGATGTGGTCGCTGACGGAGATCTTGTTCTCCTTGACGAAGGGCATCTGCAGCAGGCAGTTCTCTTCGTAATACTTGGAGATGCGGCCCATGACCATCTTCTCAAGAATGTTCTCGGGCTTCGGCTTGGCAGAGGCCTCGTTTTCGGTGCGGGCCTGAACCATCAGGATTTCCTTCTCCTTGTCCAGGGTGGCCTGATCCACGTCGCTCTTATCGCGGAAGGCGGGGTTCAGCGCAGCGATCTGCATGCACAGATCCTTGCCCAGCTCGGTGACCTTCTCGGGCTCGATGCCCTCAACCTTCAGGTTGACCAGCACGCCGATGCGGCCGCCCATGTGGACGTAGGGGACGGTGACGTTGTCGGTATAGCG
>CACXCV010000009.1 GCA_902766215.1 Oscillospiraceae bacterium | reverse complement strand
CCGAACGGTGCTGGAGTTCGGTTCACGCCGGGCCCAGGGCGGCGACGGCGCGATTCTGGGCGCCCGCGCAGCCTATATCGGCGGCTGTGCCGGCACGGCCTGCACCGTGGCCGACCAGATCTTCGGCGTCTATGCCGGCGGCACCATGGCCCACGCTTGGGTGCAGATGTTTGACAGCGAGCTGGACGCCTTCCGGGCCTATTGCCAGACCTATCCCCACAGCGCCACGCTGCTGGTTGACACCTATAACACGCTCAAATCCGGCATTCCCAACGCCATCCGCGCCTTCAACGAGGTGCTCAAACCCCTGGGCATCACCAAGTGCGGCATCCGCCTGGATTCAGGCGACATTGCCTACCTCACCCGCAAGGCGCGCAGGATGCTCGACGACGCGGGCTGGACCGAGTGTACCATCACGGCCTCGAACTCGCTGGATGAATACCTCATCCGCGACCTGTTTGCCCAGGGCGCGTGCATCGACAGCTTTGGCGTAGGCGAGCGGCTGATCACCGCCCGGTCCGAGCCGGTGTTCGGCGGCGTGTACAAGCTGGCCGCGGTGGAGGACAGCCAGGGCGTGATCACGCCCAAGATCAAGATCAGCGAAAACATCGAAAAGATCACCACGCCGCACTTCAAAAAGCTCTGGCGCTTCTATGGCAACGACACCGGCAAGGCCATTGCCGACTATATCAGCCTCCACGACGAAACGGTGGATGACAGCCGGGACCTGCGGATCTTCGACCCCGACGCCACCTGGAAGGCCAAGGAGGTCTATGACTTTACTGCCAGAGAGCTGCAGGTGCCGGTGTTCCAGGGCGGCAGGCAGGTCTATCAGTCGCCGTCGCTGGCAGAGATTCAGACCTATTGTGCCCAGCAGGTGAACACTCTCTGGGACGAGGTCAAGCGGTTTGACAACCCGCACAAGTATTATGTTGACCTGTCGCAGAAGCTGTGGGACATCCGCAACGATCTGCTGGTGCAGCGGTCATAACCGTACCCACCCATCGCCACCCGGGCGCTGCCATCCGCAGCGCCCGGGTTTTTATCGTATTTTAAACAGGCCCGCCTTGCAACTGTATGCAAAATTGTGTACAATAACAGGAAAGGGGGAGGTGCGCCATGAAACGAATTCGATTGCCCAATATTCACAACCTGCTGAAGATGCTGTTTCAGCGGGTCGTGATTGTGTCGCTGCTGCTGCTGCTACAGATTGTGCTGGTGGCCGTGGCGATTCTGCGCGGCGGAAGCAATTCCATCTGGTACTGGTTTGCCATGTATCTGGTGTCGCTTGTGGTGGCGCTGTATATCATCTCCAATGATACCAACCCGGCCTATCAGATCGGCTGGCTTGCCTCGCTGCTGTTTCTGCCGCTGGTGGGCAGCGCACTGTATCTGATTCTGGGCGGCAACCGCCTCTCCCGCCGTCTCAAGCGCAAGATGGGCTCGATGCAGCAGACCATGGCCGAAAACCTGACGCAGGACGCCGAAATGCACACCTGGCTGGAAAACAAGGAGCCGGACGCCGCCCTGCAGTCCAACTATCTCACCCAGGTGGCAGGCTGCCCGGGCTATACCGGCACGGAAACGGAATATTTCTCCTTGGGCGACCTCTGCTTTCCCCGCATGTGCGAGGAGCTCCAAAAGGCGGAGAAGTACATCTTTGTCGAGTATTTTATCATCGAGCAGGGCTTCCTGTGGCAGACCGTGCTGGACCTGCTGACCGAAAAGGCGGCGCAGGGCGTGGACGTGCGCGTGATCTATGATGACTTTGGCTGCATCTGCCGCCTGCCGTATCACTACCGGCTGACGCTGGAGAGCCGCGGCATCCGCTGCAGCGTGTTCAACCCCTTTATCCCCGTGCTGTCCTCGCGGCTGAACAACCGCGACCACCGCAAGCTGCTCATCATCGACGGCAAGGTGGCCTTTACCGGCGGCATGAACCTGGCCGATGAGTATATCAACATCCACGCGCCCTACGGGCACTGGAAAGACGCAGGCATCCTGGTGCGCGGTGCCGCCGCCTGGAGCATGACAGTGATGTTTCTCTCCATGTGGGAATATCAGACCGGCCGGCGCGAACGGATCGAGGACTATCGCCCCGCGCCGATGGAGGTAACCAGTCAGGGTTTTATTCAGCCCTATACCGACAACCCGCTGGACAACGAGCCGGTGGGACAGACGGTCTATCTCAATCTGATCAACCGCGCCAAGCGTTATGTACGCATCATGACGCCCTATCTGATCGTCGATACGGAGCTGACCACGGCCCTGACCAACGCGGCCAAGTCCGGCATCGAGGTGACCATCATCACGCCCCACATCCCGGACAAGTGGTATGTCCATGCCCTGACCCGGGCGCACTATGCCCGCCTGGTGGCCGCCGGGGTGCAGATCTACGAATATACCCCCGGCTTTATCCACTCCAAGGTGTTCTGTGTGGATGGACTCTATGCCACCGTGGGCACTATCAATCTGGACTTCCGCAGCCTCTATCTCCACTTTGAGGACGGCGTGTGGATGTATAAGGCGGGCTGTATCGCCGAGATCGAGCGCGACTTTGAGCAGACCATTCCCGTCTGCCAGCGCATCACGCTGGCTCAGTGCCTGTCGCGCCCCTGGTATAAGCGCCTGGGGCAGGCAATTCTCCGCCTGCTGACGCCGCTGATGTAACAACAGAAAGGAAGGAATGCGTTTTGACCGCATATCTGGATAATTCCGCCACCACCCGCCCCTGCGAAGCCGCTGTGGCGGCCATGACCCGCGCCATGACCGAGGCCTGGGGCAACCCCTCGTCGCTGCACCGCCTGGGCGGTCCGGCCCGCGAGCTGCTGCAGCAGGCGCGGCGATCGGTCGCCGCTGCCATGGGGGCCGAGCCGGAGCGGGTGTTTTTCACCTCCGGCGGCACTGAGGCGGACAACTGGGCCATCTTCTCTGCCGTGCAGCGCCTGGGCAAGCGCGGCAGGCACCTCATTACCACAGCAGTGGAGCACCATGCGGTGCTCCACTGCTTCGAGCAGCTGGCCCGGCAGGGCTATGACGTGACCTATCTCCAGCCAGAGCCGGACGGCAGTGTCACCGCTGCGGCGCTGAAGGCCGCCCTGCGGCCCGACACGGTGCTGGTGTCGGTGATGATGGTCAACAACGAAAGCGGAGCGGCCATGCCCATTGCCGAGATGGCCCGTCTGACCCATCGCAACCGTCCCGACGCCATCTTTCACACCGACGCGGTGCAGGGCCTGCTGAAGGTGCCGTTCAAGGCCAAAAATCTGGGAGCCGACCTGATCTCCGTCAGCGCGCACAAGGTCCACGGGGCCAAGGGCGCGGGCGCGCTGTATATCCGGCCGGGCCTGTCGCTGCCGGCGCACCAGCTGGGCGGCGGGCAGGAGAGCGGACTGCGCAGCGGCACCGAGGCTGTTCCGGCCATTGCCGCCTTCGGCGCGGCCTGCGCGGTCTATGCACCCCGGGCGGCGGCAGATCAGGCGCGGATGCGCGCCCTGCGCGATCTTTGCCGCGCCGAGCTGGAGCAGATCGGCGGCGTGGCGCTGCTGCCGCTGCCGGAACAGGCCGCGCCGCACATCGTGGCGCTGTCGGTGCCGGGCGTGCCCTCGCAGGGGCTGATCAACCGGCTGCAGGACCGGGGGGTCTATGTCTCGGCCGGGTCGGCCTGCGCCAAGGGGCATCGCAGCCATGTGCTCACCGCCATGGGCGTGGCCAACGAGCTGGTGGACAGCGCCATCCGCGTCAGTCTCAGCGCCGAGACCACGGAGGAGGAAATCCATCTGCTAGCCGCGGCCCTGGGGGATATCTGCAGCCAGGCAAGAGGAAATGTCTGGTGATTCACAGATTGTCTATATCTGTGTGATACCATTGCACCAATACGCATGCGAGGAGGGACCTGCTCTTGATTGAAATTCAGCATCTGAGCAAGCAGTACGGCGACCATATCGCCGTCAACGACCTGAGCGTCACCATCGAAAAGGGACAGATTTACGGCTTTCTCGGCCCCAACGGCGCGGGAAAAAGCACAACCATGAACATTATCACCGGCTGCCTGGCGGCCACGTCCGGCACCGTGACCATCGACGGGTATGACATCTTTGACCAGCCCAACGAGGCCAAACGCCGCATCGGCTATCTGCCGGAGCAGCCGCCGGTCTATCTGGACATGACGCCGCTGGAATACCTGCGCTTTGTGGGCGAGGCCAAGGGCCTGCGCGGCGCGGCGCTGCGCAGTGGGGTCGAGGCTGTGATGGACCGCACCCAGATTGCTGCGATGAAGGACCGGCTGATCAAGCACCTGTCCAAGGGCTATCGCCAGCGCGTGGGCATTGCCCAGGCGCTGCTGGGCGACCCGGAGGTGATCATCCTTGACGAGCCAACCGTCGGCCTTGACCCACTGCAGATCATCGAGATCCGTGACCTGATCCGCTCGCTGGGGCAGGAGCACACCGTGATCCTCTCCAGCCACATTCTGTCCGAGGTGGCGGCGGTCTGCGACCGGATCCTAATCATTTCCCGCGGGCGCCTGGTGGCGGCCGACACGGCCGAGAACCTGACCCGCCTGATGGCCGGCTCGAACACGCTGCGCCTGACGGTGCGCGCCGACGAGGCGGCTGTGCGCGCGGCGCTGGCGGCTATGCAGCTGCCCGATCCGGCAGGGGAGGACTATACGCTGGCCGTTGCCCCCTCGGACGAGGCGGGCTGCGTGGCGGTGACGCTGACCTCCGGCCCGGCGCTGGATCTGCGCGAGGCTGCCTATGCAGCCATTGCCGCGGCGGGGCTGCCGCTGCGGCACCTGAGTCTTGACCGTGCCACGCTGGAGGACGTGTTCCTCGAGCTGACAGCCGAGCAGCCGGCGGAGGACGAGGCCCAGCCGACCTATCTCTTCGGCGACGCCAACCGGGACTACCGGCCGGAAAAACAGGCCATTCCCGATGCGCCGCAGGAACCATCTGCCCCGGAGGAAGGAGGAAACAACGATGCTGGCCGTTTATAAGCGCGAGCTGCGCGCCTGCTTTACCGGCCCTGTCGGGTGGCTGTATCTGGCCTTTCTGACGGTGGTGCTGGGCATTTTGCTGCGGGTCAACTGCTTTGTGGGGGGCTATCCTCAGATGGAACAGGCCCTGGCTTCCATGCTGTTTCTCGTCGTGACGATCCTGGCCCTGTGCCTGCTGACCATGCGCAGCCTCAGCGAGGAACGCCGCCAGAAGACGGATCAGCTGCTCTATTCGCTGCCCCTGTCCACGGGCAAGGTGGTGCTGGGCAAATATCTGGCCATGCTCACGGTGGTTCTGGCCGCGTGCGCGGTGTTTGGCCTGTGCCCGCTGGTGCTGGGCCGCTATGGCGCCGTGAACTATGCCAGCAGCTATACCGGCCTGCTGGGCTATTTCTGCCTCTGTGCCGCGCTGCTGGCTATGGGCATGTTTGCCTCCAGCCTGACGGAAAATCAGGTTGTGGCCGCCATCCTCGGCATGGCCTTCATGTTTGCAAGCTTTCTGATGAGCTCGCTGGCCAGCTATATCCCGGCCACGGGCTTTGCCTCGCTGTGCGTCCTATGG
>CACXCV010000008.1 GCA_902766215.1 Oscillospiraceae bacterium | reverse complement strand
GTGCGCGCCTTGCAGGATGTGGATTTTACCCTGCGCGAGGGTGAGATTCACGCCCTGATGGGCGAGAACGGCGCGGGAAAATCCACGCTGATCAAGGTGCTGACCGGCGTGCATCCGAAAGACGGCGGCGAGATATATATCAAAGGGCACGAGGGCGCCGTGTCCATCCGCTCGCCGGAGGACGCCCAGAACATCGGCATCAGCACAGTGTACCAGGAAATCACGCTCTGCCCCAACCTGACGGTGGCGGAGAACATGTACATCGGGCGCGGCAAGGGTGCGCTGACCAACTGGAAAAAGATGAACACCCAGGCCGGCCGCATCCTCAAGTCACTGGGCATCCCGGCCAAGCCGACCCAGCAGCTGGGCAGCTGCTCGGGCATCAAGCCGTTCGATTTTTCCATCCACAAGGGCGAGGTCAACGGCTTTACGGGCCTGCTTGGCTCGGGCCGCAGCGAGTGCGTCCGCGCGATCTTCGGCGCGGACAGGGTGACCGGCGGCAAGGTGAAGGTCAACGGCAAAGAGGTGAAGATCTCCAAGCCGCTGGACGCCATGAAAAACGGCATCAGCTATCTGCCGGAGGACCGCAAGCGCGACGGCATTGTGGGCGACCTGTCCGTGCGCGATAACATCATTCTGGCCATGCAGGTGATGAAGGGCTTTTTCCACCCCATCAGCCGGGCCAGGGCCGAGGCCTATGCCGAGCAGTACATCCGGCTGCTGGATATTAAAACCGCCTCGGCGGACACGCCGATCCGCGCGCTGTCCGGCGGCAACCAGCAGAAGGTGATTCTGGCCCGCTGGCTGCTGGCCGACCCGGTTTACCTGATCCTGGACGAGCCGACCCGCGGCATTGACATCGGCACCAAGGTGGACATTCAGAAGCTGGTGCTCAAGCTGGCGGCCGAGGGCAAGAGCGTGACCTTTATCTCCTCGGAGATTGACGAGATGCTGCGCACCTGCTCGCGGCTGGTGGTCATGCGCGACGGCCGCGTGGTGGGCGAGCTGTCCGGCGCGGACCTGACGCAGAACAAGATTATGGCGACCATCGCAGGAGGTGAGTCCTAAATGGCAGCAACGAAAAACAAAACCCCGGCCAAGGCGCCGAGTGAAAGCCTGGCCAGACGGACCGGCTCGATGCTGAGCCGGCTGGTGCACCGGCAGATTTTCATCCCCATCGCGGCGCTGCTGGTGCTGGTGGTGTTCAATCTGATTGCCGACCCCTCGTTTTTCGCCATTAAGCTGGAGCAGAGCAGCGCGGGCTACCCGGTGCTCTCCGGCAACCTGATTACCATTTTGGACAACGCATCGGAGCTGGCCATCCTGGCTATTGGCATGACGCTGGTCACGGCGGCCTCCGGCGGACAGGACATCAGTGTCGGCGCGATGATTGCCATTGCCGGCAGCGTGGTGCTGCGCGTGCTCTGCGGCACGGACTCGCAGAGCGCAGCGCTGCAGGCCCCGATCATCGTGGTGTTTCTGGCCTGCTGCGCGGTGTCGATGCTCTTTGACGCCTTTAACGGCACGTTGGTGGCCTATTTCAAGATTCAGCCCATGGTGGCCACGCTGATCCTGTTCACGGCCGGCCGCTCGATTGCCGCCTGGATCAACAACAACGAGCTGCCCAACGTCAGCGACCCCACCTTTGGCTACTTTGGCAACTTCATCCCCGGGGTCGCCCTCCCCACGCCGGTGTTCATTGCGGCCACCTGCATGATCCTGATTGCGCTGGCATTGAAATTTACCAATCTGGGCCTGTATACCCAGGCGGTGGGCATCAATCCCAACTCCTTGCGCCTGAACGGCATGGATCCCCAGCGGATCAAGTTCCTGACCTATGTGATCCTGGGCCTGTGCGCGGCGGTGGCCGGCTTTATCAAGATCAGCCGCCTGTCCACCATCAACTATTCCGTGCTGGCCAAGGACATTGAGATGGACGCCATCTTGGCCGTGGCCCTGGGCGGCAACTCGCTCAGCGGCGGCAAGTTCAACATGGCCTCGTCCATTCTCGGCGCCTATGTCATCCAGTTCCTGACCATGACGCTGTTCAAGTTCAATGTGGCTTCCAGCGCGCTGCCGGCTTATAAGGCTGTGGTGGTCATTGTGCTGGTGGTGCTCAGCGCGCCGGTGGTCCGCGAAAAGCTTTCGGCGCTGTGGAAGCGCCTGAAGCCTGCGAAGACTGCGAAGGAGGCGAATTAACATGCTTCAGCGGAAACAAACCTCAGAGCTGGAACGCCGGAGCGGCCGGACCGCCATGACGGACACCAATCTTCTGCTGATCATCACCATCGCCGTGTTTGTGGTCATGTACGCCGGCGCGGTGATCTTTCTGGGCGCCGGGTTCTTAAAGCCCCAGACGTTTTTCAACATCCTCAATGAAAACGCAGCGCTGATTATCCTCTTCTGCGGCATGAGCCTGGTGATGATCACCGGCGGCATCGACATTTCGGTTGGCACGGTGACGGCCCTGGTGTGCATGGTCTGCGCAGTGCATCTGGACTATCAGGGCGGCAACGTCTTCACGGCGCTGCTGCTGGCGCTGGGGATCGGCCTGGCCTTTGGCCTGGTGCAGGGCTTCCTGGTGGCCTATCTGGACATTCAGCCCTTCATCGTCACGCTGGGCGGCATGTTCTTTGCCAAGGGCATGACCACCATCGTCAACGCCACGCAGTTCAACGTGCAGAACGAGAGCTTCCAGGCGTTGAAGGAGACGCGGCTCTATGTCCCCGGCATGGGCTCGGTCAACAAGCTGGGCGTTTATGTGCCGGCCTATGTGGAGATCGGCGTGGTGGTGGCGCTGGCTGTGGTTGTGGTGCTCTTCTGCCTGCTGCGCTGGATCAGGCTGGGCCGCGGCTTCTATGCCGTGGGCGGCAGCCGGCAGAGCGCCAACATGCTGGGCGTGAACGTGCGCCGCACCCGGTTCCTGGCCCACCTGCTGTGCGGCCTGCTGGCAGGCACCGGCGGCTTTGTCTACTTCATGCACGTTGGCTCCGGCTCGCCGTCGCACGCCAGCGGCGCGGAGATGAACGCCATTGCCTCGTCGATCATCGGCGGCACCATGCTCTCCGGCGGCGTGGGCAACATCGCCGGCACGTTCTTCGGCGTGCTGTCGCTGAGCACGATCAAAAACATCGTCTCTTCCCTGGGTCTGGACGAAGCCTGGTGGACCAACATCACCGTGGCGGCCATGATCTGCCTGTTCCTGCTGATTCAGAGCATTGTCCTCTCGCGCAAGAACAAGAGCAAAGCCTGAGCGCCCCCCCTGGCCGAAAGGCCAAATTAATAAAAGGCACGGAAGTGGAATCGCCGTTCCACTTCCGTGCCTTTTTGCGGTTGTATGCTTTGGGGTTTTCGCTCCGGCGGGTGACCGGGCTGAGACTGCCCCAGCTGCCGCGGCGCTGCGCGTTCAGCTGACGCTGCTTTTTCTTGGAAAGCTTTTCAAACGGGATGAATTTTTCCATGCTGACGCTCCTTTCTGCAGGGGACTCAGTATAGCAGAAGGAAAGCGTTCTGTCAAACGGAAATACCCGCCGGGGCGGAGCGGGTGAGACGGTACAGCTCCTCGGCGGCCAGACGGGTTTTGGCCACCACGTCGCCCCCATGCTGCGGAAAGCAGTAGTACAGCGTGCGGCTGTCGCCGATGCAGATCATGTCGCCCAGCTCATACCAGAAATAGTCGGAATAGAGGCTGTAGGACGCGGCGGGGGACTGGCTGTAGCGCAGCTGGCCGCCGCAGCCGGTCAGCTGAAAGCCGTGGGCGTCATGCCGCAGCGTGCCGCTGCCTACCCGGTAGATGCTGCGCATGTCCACCAGCATGCAGATGTCCACCGGCAGCTCGAGGGCATAGCGGCCCTCGGTCAGCTCGCGCCGGACACACTCGCGCTCCCAGCGGAACCAGTCGGGCACGTGGGTAAAGGCGGCCTCGCCGTTGGTGGCGCGCAGGGCGCCCAGCTCGGTCAGCTCATACTGCCGGCCGCAGCAGCCGCAGGTCAGCAGCGTACCCTTGCCGGTCATCTGCCCCTCGGTCAGGCAGTGAGGGCACTTATACAGCACGCGGTTCAGCCCGTCGGCGCGAAACGGCTCACGGATGCGCAGGCCCTGCTCCTGCTGCCAGCGAAAGCTGTCAAAGGAGAACTGCTGCCGCAGCAGCTCGTTGAGCTGCGCCGGCGTCTGCGCGGCAATCTCCTCGGGCGAGAGCAGATATGTTACATCGGCGCGGACGGGTACCTTGCGCGGCTGCAGGCCGTTATAGAGCGGGTCGTGGGCAAAGGCGCCATAGGTACGCACCATGACCACCGGCACCCTCAGCAGTTTGAGACACTTGCCCAGCGAGTCGGGCAGGGGTGTGGCCGTGCCGTCAAAGCTGTAGCTGGCCTCGGGATACAGCAGCACCGAGCTTTTCAGCTGGCGCACGGCATAGAGCATGTCGCGCACCAGCACCGCGTCGGAGACAAACTTCTGCGTGGGGATGCAGCCCAGGGCGCGCATCAGCTTTTCCTTGCCCACAAAACCGTCGGAGGTGCAGACAATGTTGAATGGCCGGGGATAGAAGATGGCCGAGGCGATCTTCAGGTCGATAAAGCTGGAGTGATTCATCAGGATCAGACACGGCTCGTCCTTGCCCAGGCGCTCCATGCCGTGGCACTGATAGGTAAAGCGGACCGAGCGCAGCTCGGGAACCGACAGGGCGCGCACAAGGGTGCGCAGCAGCAGCGAAGGCCGCCGGGGGCGCCGGTGTGCGGGGGCGGGCAGGCTCAGCACCTGCGCATAGGGCAGAGCGGTCACTTTTGTTTTCATATCCGTTCCTCCGAAAGGGCTGAGATGGTCTGGCAGGGTCAGTATACCATACTGCGCAGCGGCGGCACAACCCGTTTTCGACCCGTTTATGTGCCAAAGCATGGCGCCCTCCTGCCGGCGTGGGCGGGAGGGCGCAGAGAAGTGCGGTCAATTCGCGGCAGAACTGGGCGCGGCGGTGGACTCGCGCAGCACCAGCTCCGGCATGTCGATCTGCGCGCAGGGCGGCTCACCGGGGCTGTGCAGGATGGCAATCAGGCGTTCCATAGCCAACTGGCCCAGCTGGTAGAAGTGGCTGTCCACGGTGGTCAGCGGCGGTGTGAGAAAGCTGGAATACTCGTTGTTGTCATAGCCGACAACAGACACGTCCTCCGGAATCCGCAGCCCCGCTGCTTTCAGCGCGGCATAGACGCCGCAGGCGGCGTAGTCGGAAAAGACAAAAATCGCGGTAGCGGAGGGGTGCCCGCTGCTGCTGCGCAGCCATTGCTCTGTCACGCGCTGCGCACTCTCGCGGCCGCCGTCGCAGACAATGGACTGCGAGATCAGCTTGTCTGTAGGGCCGTTGTCGCAGACAATGGTCTGCAGGGCGTGCTCGTTCAGACCATGCTGCCGCAGCTGCCACAGAAAGCCGTCGCGGCGGTCACGGGCCGAGGAAATGTGCTCCAGGCCGGACACGTACAGAAACGACCGGTGTCCCAGGTCAAGCAAATGCTGGGCAGCGGCCGCGCCGCCGGCAAAGTCATCGCCGCAGACGGCATTGCACAGGTGACCCGGATAGCGCCGTGCGGCCAGCACATAAGGAACCTGCTCGCACTCAATGCGGCGCAGCAGCGGTTCGTTGAGCATGCTGGGGATCAGCAGCAGGCCGTCTACATTCTGGCTGAGCATGTTCTCCACCAGGCGGGACTCGTCCTCGGCAGTCTCGTTGGTGCTGCCCAGCATCAGCGTGTAGCCGCTGCGCTTGGCAACCAGCTCGGCGCCGTGGATGATGTCGCCCATGGAGGGATTGCGGAAGTCGGTTACGACCACGCCCAGAATGTTGGACTGCCGGGTACGCAGACTGCTGGCGGCCAGGTTCTTGTAATAGCCCATTTCTTCGGCCATAGCCTGAACCTGTTTTCTGGTGGATTCGTTGACGTCGGGCATGTTGCGCAGCGCACGGGAGACGGTGTTGATGGAAAGCTCCAGCCGCTGGGCGATGTCCTTTTGTGTGACAGGCATATTCTCACCCAACCCTTTGTTGATGGAAATTATGAATGACTGGTTGCCTGATAGATGAAAAAAGAGGTACAGGCACCGTTAATATCGTTCATACAATACCATCTTTTCTTAATTGCGTCAAGTTGGATATACAGAAAATCCATATACGGCGCTTTCTTGGCGCTTTCTTTTAGGACACCAAAGCAACCCTGCTCAAAGTGTACAAAAACTTTGGTGTGAATCTGTGCAGGCATACAGTTTTTACATAAATGATTGACAAACAATTGGATGTAGTTTATGTTAATGATAACGATTAGAGAATGCAAAAAAGAGAAAAAAGAAGGGAAAGGACAAGCTTTGCGCGGCTGGTTCTCCGCTTCCCAATTACGCGGGACTGTGATACAATCAATACGGATTTATCACAACAGCGCTGCAGCGTCCTGTCTGCTTCGCGCCGCGTTTCCGGCGCGGCAGCACCGCCGACCGATGAATGAAAGGAGCCGAAACCATGAAACCTCTGTCCGATTACAGCCACATCCGCGGCATCTGCTGCGCACCGGCCATGCCGGACCCCCGAACCGGCGACCGCACGCGCATGAACCGCGACCTGGAGTTCTGCAAGCGCCTGAACCTGAACTCCACCCGCTTCTGGATGAGCCAGCAGGCTTATGAGCGCGACCCTGAGGGCTATATCGCCCGCGTCAAGGAATATGTGCAGATCTGCTATGAGCATGGCATCACCTCCATGCCCATCCTCTGGAACGGCAACCCTATCCACGACTTTACTCCGCCCACCGAGGATGAATGGGTAAAGATGGAGGTCTATGCCAAGGCGGTGATCGACGCGCTGCGCGACGAGCCGGGCCTGCTGATGTGGGACGTGATCAATGAGCCGATGTGCAATGACTACATGAACGCCGTGAAGGGTACCGACCAGTATGAGGTTCGCTTTGCCCAGCTGGAGGCCTATGTCCGCCGCATGACCAAGATTGTCCGCTCGCTGGACAGCGAAAACTGCATTACCGTGGGTCATGAGAACTGGAGCCACTGCCGTTCGTCCAACGATCTGGTGGACGTGATCAGTTTTCACGACTATACCGGCACCCGCGCCGAGATGGAAAACGCCATTCTTCAGTGCAAGCAGATGAGCGAGGAGCTGGGCAAGCCCATCCTAAACACCGAAACCGGCTGCGTGGGCCGCGCCAACCCCTATGACGTCGAGCTGGAGATGTGCGCCAAGCACAAGGTAGGCTGGTATCTGTTCCTGCTGGTGCACGAGGGCTTCTGGTCCGACATCCACGGCCTGGTGTATCCTGACGGCACCGTCCGCGACCCGGCGGTGATTGCCGCGCTCTTCGGCTTCTTCCGCAACCGCACGCCCGAGCGCATCCGCGTGAACGCCAACAAGGAGGGCCACGCCTACATGGCTGTCAAGGCGGTGGAAGACGTGCTGCGCGTAGAGCCGACCACCCTGTTCATGTCCAAGGAGAAAACCATCCCTGCCATCCTCGAGGCGGCGGAATACTGCGCCAACCTGCTGGAGAGCGCGGAGATGGTTCCCATGTGGGATCCCCCCACGGCCAAAATCATGTGCTGGCGCAACATGGACTGGGAGAGCCTCAACGACTTCCAGCGCCGCGAGGAAGAGTGGAAGGTGCGCCAGTTTGCCTATGAGCTGAGCCAGCTGGTGCGCAAGAACTGCATGTTCTGAGACAGCGTTTGAAATAAAACGGAAAAAATACGGGACGCGGTGCGCCTTGGCGCGCCGCGTCCCGTTTGTCATTGCGTCTTTTGCCGCATGGCCCACACCCGCAGCACCGCAGCCTGGGTCTTGGCATCGGGCACCTGCCCGGCCAGAATCTGCTCCACCAGCGCCTCCAGCGACACGGCCCGTCTCTGCAGAAATTCGTCCTCGTCCAGCTCCTGCGCGCCAAAGGTCAGGTCCTCGGCCAGATACATCCAGATACGCTCGTCGGAATAG
>CACXCV010000007.1 GCA_902766215.1 Oscillospiraceae bacterium | reverse complement strand
CTGCCAGGCGCTGGCGGCCGACAGCCCGCTTGGCCCGTTCCGCCCGGTCAGCGACCGGCCGCTCACGCCGCCGGCGTGGCAGTGCATGGACGGGATGCTCTATCTCGACGGCGACGGCGACCCATGGCTGGTGTTTGCCCACGACTGGGTGCAGGTCTATGACGGACAGATCTGCGCCATTCAGCTGGAAAAGGACCTGTCCGGCCCGGTGGGGAACCCGATGATTCTCTTCCGCGGCAGCGAGGCCCCCTGGGGCGACGACTTTATGTACTGCACCGACGAGGGCGGCGGCGCGGCCCGCGCCCCCTGGGCGCACCGCCTGGCCGACGGCAGCCTGGTGATCCTCTGGACCAACTGCACGCCCTATGGCTATGCCGTGGGCATTGCCCGCAGCACGTCCGGCGAAATCTGGGGTCCGTGGGAGCAGTTTGACCGCCCGGTTTACTGCCTGGATGCAGGCTTTGCCAGCCTGTTCCGCCGCCACAGCGACGGGATGCTGATGATGCCGGCCTGCGCCGTCGGGCGCAACTATGCCGGCGTGCGCGGGCCGGGCGTCCGCACGCTGCTCTTTGAAATGGAAGAGCGCGACGGCCTGGTCGAGCTGGTCAGCGAGTGTACCGGAAACTGGAACGCTGCCATCGGCGGGCATGGTATTGTCTATCGCGGCGCGGCGGCTGAAAAAGATGCCCCTGCATTTACTGCCATGGGCAGCTATGGCGGCCCCTTTGGCCGCCGGCGCGTCCGCTGGGGCATGGCGCCCGAAACGCCGTTTTCCAAGGGGAAAATCCAGGATAAGCGAAGCGAAAAATGAAAAAAGCACCGCCGCGCCAGAAGGCGCGGCGGTGCTGCTGCGTACCGGCTATTTTTCCGGGGCAAATGCGTCGCTGCGGGGGAGCCAGTCGAGGAAGGCCCTGACGCTCAGATCCCACATGGCCCACTCGTGGCCATAGTCATAGCTGGTAAAGTCGGCCGTTACCTCTACTTATATTATCGATTAGATTAAGTATAGTCGAGGACAAGTCTGCTGTCAATCCCTGCTGGAAAAGGAGATTTGACTTGATTACCGGGAAGGATAATGCTATACTAACGGTAATTGACTGCCGTCAAAAGGCGGCGAAACTGCAACAAAAACGGAGCGTTGACAACCATGGCTGTGACACAGAAGGACATTGCGGACAAGCTGAACCTGTCGATTAACACCGTCTCGCGGGCGCTGCGCGGCCTGCCGGACATCAGCCGCGAGACGCGCGCCAGCGTGCTGCAGGTGGCCAAGGAGCTGGGATATCGGAAAAATCTGGCAGCCAGCCGCCTGCGGACCAACCGCTCCCACGTGCTGGGCGTGGCGATTACCGACTATGGCAACCCGGTTATGAGCGAGCTGATCCGCGGGGCCGAGTCGGTGGCCAAGCGCGCCGGCTTTACGCTGATGCTGGGCAGCACCAACGAAAACAAAGAGGACGAAAAGGCGCTGATTGAAAGCATGCTGGCCCAGGGCGTGGACGGCATCCTGCTGCTGCCCAGCATGCTCAACGAGGGGCTGCTGAATACCATCGAGCAGGAGGGTGTGCCCTATGTGCTGGCCGTGCGGAAATACGAGGGCCGGGTGTGCAACATGGTGCGCAGCGACGACCTTGGCGCTTCGGCCGAGGTGGCGCAATATCTTTACGGGCTGGGGCACCGCGAGTTTTTATACGTGTCCGGCCTGGAATACCTCTCCTCGTCCCGCGAGCGGTACGAGGGCTTTTGCCGGGGACTGGCGCAGAACGGCCTTTCGCCCGCGCACGTGCGGACGATTGCCTGCGACGGCAGCCGGGCCGACGCCTATCGGGTCATGCGCCAGTGGATGGAAGAGCAGGGCGGCACGCTGCCCGTGACGGCCATCTTTGCCTTTTCCGACTATGTGGCCTGCGGCATTTATGCGGCGCTGCGCGAAAAGGGCATCCGTGTGCCCGAGGACGTGTCGATTGTCGGCTATGACAACAACGAGTTTTCGCACATTCTGGTGCCGGCGCTGACCACCGTGGACAACCATTTCTATGACATCGGACGACGGGCCATGGGCCGCCTGCTGGCGGTGCTTCTGCGGCCCGAGGGGAAAGAGCCGAAGGAATACGTCAACCAGCCGGAGCTGGTGCTGCGCGACTCGACCGCAGCGCCGGGAGGGATGCAGGCATGAACCGCTGGGAACACAGAAAAGAAGTTGAACGCAGCTATCAGGAATATGAAACGGGCCGATACCGCTACAACGGCCTGTGGCTCACCCTGCCGCAGCGGCGGCAGCGGTTCAGGCGCCTGCTGGCCCTGTATCTGACGCAGATTGTTGCCACGCTGGCGCTGGTGATCGGAATGGGGCTGGTGCATGCCGGGCCGATGCTGGGCGGCGGGCATATCGAGGGCTTTAACTACGTGGTGCTGCTGTATGACATTGTGCTGCTGCTGGGCGCGGCGACGAGCTATTATGCCTGGCGGGTGTGCAGTGCAAAATTCTGCCTGCCGATGCACGAGAGCCGCTTTGCCGACCGGCACGGCGACTTTTCCGCCGCCTGCATGGCGGGCGCGTGGGTGCTGGCGGCGGCGCAGGTGGTATATATCCTGACGGCCGGCGCGGCGAAGAACCGTGTGGGCGACTGGCTGCTGGCTGTGCTGGCACTGCTGCTGGGCGGCGTCAGCTGCGCGGCCTGGCGGCTGCAAAAATGCCTGGGCTGGATTACACTGGAAAAGGATCAGATGGATTCACTCTAAGCTGATAAAAATCGCAGGCCCGCTGCATGTTGCAGCGGGCCTGCGGAGTTGTATAGAGGTTATTTCCCGGCCAGAAAGTCCACCGAGCGCTCGGCGCAGCTGCGCTGGCCGTCGGTCAGCGGCTTGCCGGCGTTCTGGTGGTCAAAGCTGCGGCAGAAGCCGGTCACATCGCCGCGCAGCTGGCGGATGAACCGGGCGTTGATTTCGGTCATGGCCTGATACAGCTCGCGGAAGGACGGATCGTTCAGCTCGTGCCGGGCTGCATGCAGCAGCCGGCCATAGTGATCCAGGCAGAAGAACTCCTGCGCCTTGAACCGCTCGCGGAAGCTGCTCTCGCGCCGCCACATGTGCGCCACATTGGACAGCACATTGCGCTCGAAGTCGGCCGCGCGGGCGCAGACATAGCAGCTCTTGCTCTGCATCAGGGCAATCTGGGCCGGGTTTGGCCCGCCATAGCGGCGGAACCGGGCAAACCGGGGCGGCGGGCCCATGGGGATGGCCTGCATCGGCTCCGGCAGGTCGCCGGGCAGGTCGGGCGGCGGCACCGGCGCGCCCTCGGCCGGGGGTGGCGGCATCTTGGGCAGGGCAGAGACATCCTCGGGAAACAGGCGCGACACCTCGTCCAGGTGGCTTTCCAGCATCAGGGCCAGACTCAGGCGATTCTTCATCGACAGCATGTCGTCATAGTGCCTGCGGCAAAAGCCCAGCCGGTTGGTGCGGATGCGGACGTCCGGGTCCATCATTGCCGCGCCCATGACATAGTCCAGGCTCTCGCGCTCCAGTTTTTTTTTCATTCGGCACAGCGGACAGCCGCCGGATTGTTCAAAGGCTTCGTTGATGGGAATGGTATAAATTTGTTCGGCCATGGTTGCGCCGCCTTTCCTTGCTTGATGGGTCTATTGTAGTCAATCCGGGCGCTTTTGTCAAACGCTGGTTGCGTCCGATTTGGCGGTATGCTACAATAAGCAGGGGGGGAAAAGGCGAATGCGGTATCTGTGCCATGTGGGCGCGGCATTGGCCGCGGCCTGTCTCCTCTGCGCCTATTGGCTGCCGGGAGCATGGCGGCTGCCGCTGGCTGCAGTGGTGCTGGCGATGGGGCTGGTCTGCCTGCTGCTGCGGCGCAGGGGGTGCATGGTTCTGCGCCTGGCCCTGTGGCTGCTGAGCGCGGCGGTGGGCCTGGGCGGATACAGCCTGCACTGGGCGCTGCGCGTTGCGCCGGCCCGCGCCCTGGACGGGCAGACTGTAGCTGCCGTGGCCGAGCTGCGCATGGCGCCCGCCGAAACGGCCTATGGCGCGTCCGTTCCCGTCTGGCTGGAGCTGGACGGCCGGCGGCTGAGCGTGCAGCTCTATCTGGATGAGTGCGGCGACCTGCTGCCCGGCGACCGTCTGAGCGGGACCTTTCGCCTGCGTCTGCCCCGGGACGAGCGGGAAACGGACGGCGAACCGGGCTATCTGCGCGCCAGCGGAATCTATCTGGCCGCCGTGCCCGAAGGCGCGCTGGACTGCACGCGGCCGGAGCGGGTTCCGCTGCGATATTGGCCGGCCGTGGTGCGTCTGCGCGTGGGGCAGGTGTGCGGCCGCCTTTTCTCTGCGGAAACCGCTCCGTGGTTCACGGCCCTGCTGACCAATCAGAACCGGCTGACCTATGCCGACCGGAACAGCCTGAAGCTGGCGGGGCTGTATCACTGCATCTGCACCTCCGGTATGCACATCCACGTGCTGATGGCGCTGATTTCGCTGCTGTGCCTGCGCCGGCGCAGGCTGGCCGCGGCGCTGGGGCTGCCGGTGTGCGCGTTCTTCTGGGCTGTGGCCGGCGGCACGCCATCGGTCAGCCGGGCGGTGGTGATGCAGGCCATTCTGCTGCTGGCTCCGCTGCTCCGCCGTGAGAACGACATGCCCACCGCGCTGTCGGCGGCATTGATTGTGCTGCTGCTGCGGCAGCCGGACAGCATTGCCCATCTGGGCTTGCAACTGTCGTTTCTGTCGGTGCTGGGGATCGAGCTGGTGTCGGGCCGGCTGTATCGGGCGCTGCTCCGCCGGAACGGGGAGAGCCGCCTGTTGCGCTGGGCGGCCTCGGCGGTGTGTACCTCGCTAGGGGCGCTGCTGCTGACTACGCCGCTGCTGGCCTGGCGATACGGCATGGTGCCGCTGCTGGCGCCGCTGACGGGGCTGCTCTGCCTGGATGCAGTGATGCTCTGCTTTGCCGCCGGACTGCCGGCGGCGCTGCTGGGGCTATGGATTCCGGCGGCCGGCCGGGTGCTGGCCCTGCCGCTGGAGTGGCTGATGCGCTATGTCATTGCGGCCGTGCGCCTGGCGGCGCGTCTGCCGGTGCTGTATCTGTCCGACCCGGTGTGGATTGTCTGGCTGGCGGTGGCCTATGGGCTGGCGCTGCTGATGCTGCTCCCCGGCAGTGGAAAGCGGGTGCCGCTGGCGTGCCTGGCAGCCAGCTTTGCCGCGGCGGTGCTGCTGTACACGGTGCAGGTCCGCCGCCCGGTGGACGGCTTTCGCCTGACGGTGCTGGACGTGGGACAGGGACAGTGCCTGGTGCTGCGCAGCGGCGAACAGACCTGCGTGATTGACTGCGGCGGCAGCTGGCCGGAGGACGCCGGCGAGCAATGCGCCCGGTATTTGCTGGGGCAGGGCGTCCGCCGTATTGACCTGCTGGTGCTGACGCACTGTCACGCCGACCACGCCGGCGGTGTGGCGCAGCTGCTTTCGCGCGTGGAGGCTGGGCAGGTCCTGCTGCCCGACGTGCCCGACGACACCGGCAACCGTGCGGTGATTGAGCGCGCTGCTGCCGGGCGGATTGAGTGGGTGACGGACGACCGGGCGCTGCCCCTGGGCGAGGGGACGCTGCGGCTGTTCACTCCGCGTTCGGATGCGGGCGACAACGAGGCCTGCGTGAGCCTGCTGGCCAGCTTTGGCCAGGACGATGTGCTGGTCACCGGCGACATGGACAGCGACACGGAGTTTTTGCTCTGCAAGACGGCGGAGCTGCCGGATGTGGAGGTCTATGTCGTGGCCCATCACGGCAGCCGCTATGCCAGCGGCGCCTATTTCCTCAGCCGGATTCTGCCGGAGCTGGCGGTGATCTCGGTGGGCCGGGACAACGGCTATGGCCACCCGGCGTCGGAGACGCTGGAGCGCCTGACGGACATCGGCTCACAGGTGCTGCGCACCGACGAGCTGGGGACGATTGTGATTGAGAGGTAACCATGGCGAACGATGCAATATCCGCCCTGAAGGCAGCGCTGAAGGCCAGCGAGCCAGCCCGGTGCTATATCTTTTATGGTGAAGAGGCCTATCTGCGCGAATACTATACCCGTCAGCTGCGGCAGCTGGTGTGCGGCGGTCCGGCCGGCGACTTTAACTATCACCGGCTGGAGGCGCGCGGCCTGACGGTGCGTCAGGTGTCCGATGCGGTGGAGGCCATGCCCATGCTGGGCGGACACACACTGGTGGAGCTGGACGACTTTGACCTCTATCGTGCCGGCGAGCGGGAGCAGTGGGTCGAGCTGCTGAGCGACCTGCCGGACTACTGCACGCTGCTGCTGGTCTATGACACGGTGGAGTGGAAGCCGGACCGCCGGATTAAAAAGCTGACCGAGGCCATCGACCGCCATGTCTGCGTGGTGGAGTTTCCCAAGCAGAGCACGCGCCAGCTGATGGAGTGGCTGCGGCGGCGGCTGCGGGTCGTGGGCAAGCAGATTGACGACGACACGGCGGAGTATCTGATTTTCCGCACCGGCGGCGCGATGACCGCACTGGGCTCTGAGGCGGACAAACTTGGCTCGTATGTCACGGGCCAGACGGTCACGAGGCAGGACGTGGACATGGTCACCGAGCCGGTGCTGGAGGCTCAGGTGTTTGACATTGTGGACGCGCTGGCGGCGCGCCGCGGCGGTGAAGCCATGCGCCTGCTGCGCGACCTGATCACCCTGCAGGAGGAGCCGATTGTCATCCTGGCGGCCATGGGCAGCCAGCTGCGGCGGCTGTATGCCGCGCGGGTGCTGATGGACAGCGGCGACGGCATGCGCGGCCTGCAGGAGCTGTATCAACTCAGCAGCTATGCCGCCAACAGGAGCCTGAAAACTGCCCGGCAGCTGCCGCTGGCGTGGTGCGCCCGGGCGGTGACGCTGTGCGCCGAGGCGGACTATCGGCTGAAAACCTCGTTTGACGACCCGGCCCGGCTGATGGAGCTGCTGCTGCTGCGCCTGCTGGCGGAGGATGCGGCATGATCCGGCTGCGTCAGGCCATTGTGGTGGAGGGCCGCTATGACAAACACACGCTGGCGCAGCTGGTGGATGCGCCGGTGTTCACCACCGAGGGCTTCGGCATCCTGAACAACCGGGCCAAGCTGGAGTTTCTGCGCCAGGTGGCCCGGCGGCGCGGGCTGATCATCCTGACGGACTCGGACGGTGCGGGCTTTGTCATCCGCAACTATCTCAAGGGCGCGCTGCCGAAGGAGCAGGTGTTCCATGCCTATATTCCCGACATCTATGGCAAGGAGCGCCGCAAGCGCCAGCCGGGCAAGGAGGGCAAGCTGGGCGTGGAGGGGATGAGCCCCGCCGTGCTGCTGGAGGCGCTGCACCGCGCCGGCGTTACGCCCGAGGGCGAGGAGGCGGCCGGCCCGGCAGAGCCGCTGAGCTTTACCGACCTGTATGAGGCGGGCCTGTCCGGCACCGCAGACAGCGCCGCTCGGCGGCTGGCACTGATGCGGCGGCTGGGTCTGCCGGAGCACATGGGCAAGCAGGCCCTTCTCGATGCGCTGAACATTCTGCTCCGCCGCGATGAGTTTTTTGCCCTGATACAGAGCATCAATGAGCAAACATAACGACAGCGCTCCGAACCGGCAGGGTTCGGAGCGCTGTTTGTGTTAAGGAAAGGCGATTCAGGGGCGGCGGAGGTTGTCCTCGGCAAAGAGCCAGCGCAGCGCGTCGGGGAAGATGCGCGCCCAGGCGGCGTCGTAGTGCCCCTCGCGGCTGTCAAAGAGGAACATGTTCTGACTGGCGTCCAGCCCGCGCTGGCGCAGCCGCCGGTAGACGGCCAGCACGTTGTCCACGCTGGTGGCGTCGATCATCTGGTCGCCGTTGTAGAAATAGAACCGGCTGCCGGCCAGACGGGTCATGTCATAGCCATCCAGCTCGGCCAGGATGGCTTCGATGTCCAGCAGCGGGAAACCCGGCGAGCAGATCAGCGCCCGACCAAAGACCTCCGGGTTGCGCAGGGCCATATAGTAGGATTGGGAGCCGCCGGCCGAGGCACCGCCAATGCCGGTGTGGGCCGGGTCCGGCAGCGTGCAGTAGTTGGCATCAATCAGCGGCTTGAGGCAGCTGACAACAAACTCGGCATAGGTGTCGCTGGTGCGCTCCATGGCGACAATGGGCAGCGGCTGGCCGTTCACCATGGCCCGGCCGGAGAGCGGATAGGGCGGGGTCAGCTCCTCGCCGCGGGTCTGCGCCGAGTCGATGCCCACGATGATGCAGGCCAGACCCTCGACGGCCAGCGCGGTGACAGTGCGGTCGCAGTCCCACTTGGTGCGGTCATCCTCGCCGCGGAACAGAGCCTGCCCGTCGTGCATGTACAGCACCGGAAAGCGGGTTACGCCGTTGTATTCCTCGGGCAGCCACACGCGGATTCTCCGCCGCCGGGCGTCAGGATAGGGCCGCATCTCCAGCTCGAAGATTTGCAGGGTGCCGTGGGGGATGGCCTCGCGGTCGTCAATGGTAAGGGGCGTAAACTGCATTTGTCTAACCTCCATAGGATATTCCTGAAAAATGAAGTAGATGTTTTACCCATTATATCGTGCTGTAAGGGGCGCTGTCAAGCGCGGGCGGAAAAAGGGTAGAGCCTGACAGGCGCTTGTCCTGTCAGGCTCTGGGATGGGCCGCCGCGCCCTGTCGTTATTCTGTCTGCTGCCCGATCCGGATGGTTCTGCCGCCGAGACTTTCATAAACGCGGTGAGAAATGGACAGCACCGTCCGGCCGGCGGAGGCCCGGCGGAGGGCCTCCAGCACCCGGGCCTCGGTCTCCGCGTCGAGGTTTGCCGTGATCTCGTCCAGCAGCAGCACGGCGGGATTGGCGGCGGCGGCCCGCGCGATGGACAGCAGCTGCCATTCGCCCTGGGAGAATATTCCGTCGGAGCAGGGTGTGTCATAGCCCGAGGGAAGCGTCCGGATTGCGGCGTCGATCCCGGCTAGGCGCGCGGCGCCCTCGGCCATGTCCCGGCTGATGCGCCCGTCGCCCAGCGTGATCTGATCCAGCACGGTGCCGGGGACCCGGGAGAAATGCTGCTCCACGCAGCCAATGCAACCCCGGCGCTCGCGGTCGGTAATGGCGGAGACGTCAACGCCGCCAATGGTGAGCGTTCCCTTTTCCGGCTGATACAGCCCCAGCAGCAGGCGGAACACCGTGCTCTTGCCCGCGCCCGTTCTGCCGACGAGTGTGACCTGCTCGCCGGCCTTTACGGTGAAGGAAAGGTCGGAAAGCACGGTGCGCTGGCCATAGCCAAAGGTGACGTGGGAAAGCACCACGTCGCCGCGCGGGCAGGCGGCCGAGCCGCGCTCGGCGGGAATGGCCCGCTCCGGCTGGGCCAGAAAGGCGTCGATGCGCTTTACGCCGGCCATGGCGGACTGGATTGTCTGAATCTCCATGCCCAGGCTTTCAATGGGGGCAAAGATGCGGGCGATGTAGTTGATGACGGTGACGGACGTGCCGACGGACATGCCGAACAGCGTCAGGATATCCCTGTTTCCAGACGCGGAGAGCAGCATGACGATGCCGACCACGGCGGCATTCAGAATCAGAACAACGGGCGAATAAACCGCGTCGTAGAAATTGGTCTTTTCCACGGCGGCATAGCTCTCGCCGATGCACCGGTCATACCGCCGGCCCATATAGTCCTCCAGCCCCAGGGCGTGGATGGTGCGGATGTTCTGCAGCGCCTCCGGCACCTGGCCGGAGATGGCGGCGACGGCGCGGCGGTTTTCCAGCTGCGCGGCAAGCATCCGCTTCTGCACATACCGCGTGAACACGGTCAAAAGCGGCAGCACCAGAAGCAGAAGCAGCGCCAGCCCGGGATTCTTCACGGCGATGACCGCCATGATGGAGAGAATGCGGCAGGCGTCCGCCGCCATGGAGATCACGCCGGAGGTAAACAGCGCCTCCACGGTGTCCGCATCGCCGGAAAAGCGCGCGGCAATTTCGCCGGGATTCTGCGCGGCGAGCGTGGCCGCCGGCAGGCGGGTGAGCTTTGCCGACATCTCCGAGCGCAGCGCGTGGGTCATTTTCTGCCCGAACATCTCCAGCAGCGTTTCCTGCGCCGAGGCAAACGCGCCCTCCAGCGCAAGACTGCCGAAGTACAGCAGCGCCGCAGTGAAGAGCAGCGGCGTTCCGCCGGTCAGTGTGTCGATGATACGACCCAGCAGCAGCGGGGGCAGCAGCGAGGCCAGCACAGACGCTGCCGCGCACAGGAGCGTTGCGGCGCTGAGCAGCTTGTGCGACGCGGCGGCGGCGCGGACGGCGGAAAAAACGCCGGCGGTGTTTTTACACTTCATGGACGGCACCTCCTGTCTGGCTTTCATAAAGGGCGCGATAGGCAGGGATGGACGCACACAACTGATCGTGCGTGCTCACCGTTACCGCGCCGTCCTCCATAAACACAACCTGCTGTATTTCTGAAAAGTGATACAGCCGGTGGGAGATCAGAATCACAACCTTGTCGCGGGCGTATGCCTTGAGGTTTGCAAACACGGCGTCCTCGGTTGCCCGGTCCAGCGCGGAGAACGGATCGTCGAGCACCAGCACCGGGCGCGGATGCGCCAGCGTCCGCGCCAGCGCCAGCCGCTGGGCCTGGCCGCCGGAGAGCCGCACGCCGCTGCTGCCGGCAACGGTCTGCGTGCCCTGCTCCATGGCGCGCACCTCGTTGTCCAGCGCGGTCATGGACAGGTACTGCATGGCCTCGCCCTCGCTGCCGCAGAGCACGTTGGACGCGATGGAGTCGTTCCACAGCTCCGGGTCGTGGCCAAGGTATCCCACCGTGGCGGCAATCTCCCGCGGAGAAAGACTGGACAGCTCCCGCCCGCCGATGCGGACCGAGCCGCTGTAGGGCTGCTCGCAGAGAAACACCCGGCCAAGGGTGGACTTGCCGCAGGCCACCGGTCCGGTGATGCCGATGATGTCGCCGGGATGGGCTGTGAGGCTCAGGCCGGAAAACACCGGCGCGCCGCCCTCATAGGCAAAGGACAGCCCATCCAGCACCACGTCCTGCGCTGCCGGGACTTCCAGCGGCGCCAGTGCTTCCGGCGCCTTCATCAGCGGACGGATGCGCTTCCAGGAGACTTCGGCCCGGTGCACGGCGTTGAACAGCTTTGCAGCCTTGGAGGACTTGGTGGACAGTTTGATAAAGCAGGAGAGAAAGGTGGTAAACGCGGCGATGTCCCAGGCGCGCCAGCCTGTGCCGAGTACATTTTTGGCGCCGAACCACAGAATGAACAGAACGCTCAGGTTGGAAACCGCAAGGTACAGCGGCGGCAGTGCCGACTGCCACACGTTGGCGCGGACAGCGGTTTTCTCATAGCCGTTCAGCGCCTTCTCATAGCGCGCCTCCTGCGCTGCTTCACAGCCGTATACCCGGTAGGTCACGGCGTTCTTCGCCCGGTCCAGCGTGGCGGCGCTGAGGGCGACCGCCGCCTTTTTATACGCGGTGCCGGCGCGCTGCACCGGCTTTTTCATCAGCTCGGCGCAGACGTAGGAAACCGGCGGAAAGATCAGGCACAGCAGCGCCAGACGCCAGTCATAGACAAACAGCATGACGACATAGCCGACCAGCGCCACGCCGGTGTCAAAGACCTCGGTGGTAAACTTGCGCATCCCCTCGGCGCAGTCGTCCACGTCGGAGATGGCCTTGGTCATCAGCTCGCCGGCGCCTTCGGTTTCCAGCGCGCTGCGGCTCTGCCGCACCAGGTTGGCATAGAGGATGCCCTTCATGCGGCGGTTGATGTTGTTGGCAAAGCGCCGGACATAAAAGCGCTTGATAAACCGCGCAGCCTGGACGGCCAGCGTCACGGCGACATAGGCCAGAACCAGCCCTGCCATGGCGCCGGCGGCCTGGCTTCCGCCCAGAATGTCGGCAAGGCACTGGGCAAGCCGGCCCTCGAACCACGGCCCGGCCAGCAGCCCCAGGTTGTAGGCCAGGCCCGAAATGGTGATCAATGTGAGCGACAGCCACTCCATGCGGAAATACGCGCCGATGCTGTCCGGGCGGAACGGACGGTTATGGCCGGTCTTCATATGCAGCCTCCTCCAGCGCTTTTTTTACGTGCGGGAATCCAGCCCGGCTCTCCTCCTTGGAGCGGCAGTAGAGTGTGTCCAGCGCGGCGAGAAACGCCTGCCGGGCCGGCTCGTCCAGCCCGGCCAGAAGATAGTCGTAAAAGGCACTCTCTGCCTCGGCCTTTGCGTTGCGCAGGCCCTCGGCCTGCCCAGTGGCATAAAGCAGCTGGCTCCGGCCGTCGTGGGGGTTTGGCTCGCGGCGAAGATAGCCTTTGCGCTCCAGGCTTGCCGTCCTGCGGGCAATGGCGGGCTTGTCGGTGTTCAGTGCGGCGGCCAGCTCGGCCTGCGTGATGCCGGGGTGATGCCGCACGGCATGGATGCAGTCGATCTCGGCCGTTCCCACGCCCTCTTCCCGCGCGGCCAGCAGAACCAGACGCTCTGCCTCCCGGGCGATCTTTGTGATTTTTCTTGCGGGATGCTCCATGGTTGTCACGCCGATCCTTTCTTGTGGTTGTACATACAACTACATAGTTGCAGCTACAACTTGTTTGTGATCAGTGTACCACGGCCAGCCGGAAAAAGCAAGGAAAAACTATGTGCCGGTTATGCGTCCGGAAAAGGACGCATAACCGGCATGTGCGCGGGAGCCGCAGCCGCGGTATCTCGCGCGGGAGCGCTGTGCGGCGGAGACGTTATGCTTTTTCGAACTCTTTTGCCACGTCCTCCAGCAGCTTGCGGATGGGAAGGTGCTGCGGACAGACCTTTTCACACTTGCCGCAGCGGATGCAGTCGGACGCCCTGCGGCCGGGCGCGGTGTGAACCACGTTATAGTAATAGTCCGCGTTCCAGTCGTGATAGAGCTGCTTGGTGTTCATCACGGCAAACAGATCGGGAATGGAGATGTGCCTGGGGCAGCCGTCGGTGCAATAGCGGCAGGCGGTGCAGGGAATCAGGTTCTTGCTCTTGAAAATCTCCTGCACGCGTTTGACGGCGGCCAGCTCGACCTCGTTCAGGGGCTTGAAATCCCGCATGAAGGAGATGTTGTCCTGCATCTGCGCCAGGCTGCTCATGCCGGAAAGCACCATCATCATTCCCGGGAAGCCGGCGGCAAAGCGAAGCGCATAGCTGGCCGGGCTGCCGCCGTGCAGCGCATCCAGAACGGCCCTGGCGTCCTCCGGCAGGTTGACCAGGTTGCCGCCCTTGACCGGCTCCATAACGATGACCGGCTTGTTGTGTCTGAGACAGACCTCGTAGCACTTGCGGCTCTGCACCGCGGGGTCCTCATAGTCCACATAGTTGAACTGAATCTGCACGACCTCAACCTGCGGATACTTGGTCAGAATCTGCTCGAGCACCTCTGCCCGGTCGTGGAAGGAGATGCCCACGTGGCGCACCTTGCCCTCGGCTTGCAGCGCAAACGCCGTTTCATAGGCATGGCACTGCTTGAAATGCGCATAGTTCCCTTCGCCCTGGGCGTGCATGAGGTAAAAGTCGAAATAGTCCACGCCGCAGGCTTTCAGCTGACTTTCAAAAAAGGGACGGATGTCCGCTTCGGTTTTGAAAAAGTTTGCGGTGAGCTTGTCCGTCAGGATATAGCGGTCGCGGGGATAGCGGCTGGTCAGACAGTCCCGCAGGGCCGTTTCGCTTTTGCCCTGGAGGTAGCCGTGGGCGGTATCGAAATAGTTGAACCCCGCATCCAGAAACGCATCGACCATCCGACTGGTTTCGGCAAGGTCCACCTCGCTGCCGTTCATCGGCAGGCGCATGCAGCCAAATCCAAAGTTCTTCTTGATGTTTTCCATGTTTCAAAGCTCCTTTCCCATTTCATAAGCCTGATTGTGTGCAGAGTGCCGGAATACGTCGCCCTTGTCCCAGGTGCCGGTGCCATAGACCACGCCGGCTTCGCGCGCGCCCGGCAGGCAGCGCAGAAAGCCGCGGAAATCTGCCAGCGTTTCCTCTGCGGCGCTGTGCTGCGGACGGCGGCCGTGACGATCAGGTAAAAGGTTTTGTCCCGGATGGCCCGATAGTCTGCCAAGCAGCGGTCGATCATGGTTTTCATCTGGGCGCAGACCGAATAGAAATACACCGGCGAAGCCAATGCGATGACGTCGGCGGCTTTGAGCGCGCCCAGAACCTCGGCCATCCCGTCCCGCTGGACGCAGACATGGCTCTGGGTGCAGCCGTAGCAGGCAAGACAGGGGGCGATTTTCTTTTCTGCCAGGCGGATTTTCTGCACCGCGTGGCCCTTTTCTGCCGCGCCCTTGAGGAATTCGTCGCACAGGACGTCTGAGTTTCCTCCTTTGCGCGGGCTGGCGCTGATGGCAAGCACATTCATACGGGAATCCTCCTTATTGTGCTGTTGCCTTCATTGTACGCGGCGGAAGCGGGGGATCAATTTTTCTTTCGGGCCAATCGGATAAGAAAAACTGATGAGAAGCGATACAGAAGCGGCAGAGCCGAACCGAGGGCTCTGCCGCATGCAGGCGGGGGTGGAAAGATCAGCGCTGCAGGGCGCTGCGGAGCGCGGACATGCGCAGGTATGCAGTTTCGTCCCGGATGTCGTCGGAAAGCGCCTGCATCCCGGCGGCAATCTCTGCCATGTGCGCTTTCGCCCGGTCGGGGAATATGAGCAGGCAGCCGTAAACCTCACTGCAAAAGGCGCGGTTTGCGTCCGCGTCTTCTGCTAGGAGGGTATAGGCTGACTGAAAGCAGTGGAACGCGGCGACGCCGCCCCAATAGTCACTGTCGTGCCCGAGTTCCTAATAATCGGAAAAACGTGTATAGGCTTCGCGTGCGCTGGATTGCGCCAGCGCTTCCAGCTGCGCCGTGTCGTGGGCCGCGCGCTGCCAGAGCGCGCAGAAGACAACGGCCGCCAGCGCGAACGCAAGGGATGAAAGCAGAAAAACGCATTTGTTCATCAAAATCACTCCTGTCACGGGAACGCCCTGTGCTGACTCTGCCGGGGAAGCCGGCCTCAGCGGGCAAATCCTTCCTGAAGGATTGCAGTGAAGGCACGGATGAAGCCAATGGCTTATGTTGTCTTCAACATATCAGAAAAACAGTGAATTGAGAAGAAAAAAACCACGCATCCGCTTATCCCGGATGCGTGGTTTCTGGAGCTGCTACCCAGATTCGAACTGGGGACCTCATCCTTACCAAGGATGCGCTCTACCTGCTGAGCTATAGCAGCATATTCAACTTTTGCTTGGCGAACCGTGTCGCTTAACGCTCCAATATAATACTATGCCAGGGCGGGTTTGTCAAGCGCCATTTTCATTTTTTCAAGATTTTTTTCGCGGGGCGGTTGCCATTGCAAAACCGGGCCGCTTGGGATATAATGAACCGAAGAGCCGTGATCGACGGCGGAAAAGAGGACACGGTATGTCACTGAGCGAGTATTGTCAATCCCTGAAGGGGAAACGCATTCTGGTGATGGGGCTGGGCGTGAGCAACCAGCCGCTGGTGCGGGTGCTGCTGCAGCACGGGCTGGACGTGACCGGCTGTGACAAGCGGACCGAGCCGGACGAGACGCTGGCGCAGCTGGCCGCCATGGGGCTGAAGCTGCACCTGGGCGAGGGATATCTCGAGGGCGTGGAGGGTGATGTGATCTTCCGCACGCCGGGCCTGCATCCGGACAAGCTGAAGGCCCTGCTGGCCGGCGGCGCAGTGCTCACCTCGGAGATGGAGACGTTTTTGCAGCTTTGCCCCTGCCCGGTGATTGCCGTTACCGGCTCGGATGGGAAAACCACCACCACCACCCTCATTGCTGAGATGCTCAAGGCGGCGGGGCGCACCGTGTGGGTGGGCGGCAACATCGGCACGCCGCTGTTTGACCGCGTGGACGCCATCCGGCCGGACGATGTGGCCGTGCTGGAGCTGAGCAGCTTTCAGCTGCTGACCATGCGGCAGAGCCCGCATGTGGCCGTGGTGACCAATCTGGCGCCCAACCACCTGGACATTCACCGGGACATGGCCGAGTATATCGCGGCCAAGGAGAACATTTTCCGCTATCAGACCGCCGGCGACCGGCTGGTGCTCAACGCCGACAACGACCTGACTGTGGCCAGCGCGGCGCGCGCCGTGGCGCCGGTCAGCTGGTTTTCGCGCCGGGGGCCGGTGCAGCGCGGACTGTGGTGCGACGGCGAGGTCATCCGCCGCCCGGACGGCAGCGAGGTGCTGCGCTGCGGCGACATCCTTCTGCCGGGCGTTCACAACATCGAAAACTATATGGCGGCCATCTGTGCCGTGGAGGGGCTGGTGCCGGACGAGGCCGTGCGCCGGGTGGCGCGGCAGTTCGGCGGGGTGGAGCACCGGATCGAGCTGGTGCGCGTGAAGGACGGCGTGCGGTTTTACAACGACTCCATCGCCTCCAGCCCCAGCCGCACCATGGCGGGCCTGCGGAGCTTTGACCAGCAGGTGATCCTCATCGCCGGCGGCGCGGATAAGCACATCCCGTATGACGTGCTTGGGCCGGATCTGGTGGAGCATGTTAAGGCGATGGTGCTGGTGGGGCCCACGGCGGGGGCCATCCGCGCCGCGGCCGAGCAGGCCCCGGGCTATGCGCCCGGCGCGCCGGCCATCTATGAGCAGACCGACTTCCGCGCGGCGGTGGAGCAGGCGGCTTCGCTGGCCCGGCCCGGGGACGTGGTGATTCTCTCCCCGGCCAGCACCAGCTTTGACCGCTTCCGCAACTTTGCCGAGCGCGGCAATGTATATAAACAGATTGTAAAGGAGTTGTAAGCATGGATTTGCAGCAAAGCCTGTTTGCCCTCAGCCGCGCGGTCGGCCCTTCGGGCATCGAAAACCCCGCTGTTCAGACAGCACGGGAGCTGCTTGCGCCGCTGGTGGACGAAACGGCAGTGGATGCGATGGGCAACCTGACGGGCCTGCGCCGCGGCAGCGGCACGGGCCGCCGGGTCCTTCTGGACGCGCACCTGGACGAGGTGTCGCTGGTGGTGACGGGGCAGAAGGAGGGCTATCTCTCCTTTGCCTGCCTGGGCATTGACGCGCGGCTGCTGCCGGCGCTGACGGTCAGCGTGCTGACCCAGCCGCCTATGCCCGGCGTGATTACCTGCCTGCCGCCCCATGTGCTCACGGCTGAGGAACGCGAGCAGCCCTTCGACGTGGAAAAGCTTTATATCGACTGCGGCCTGACGGAGGAGCAGGCCAAGGCAGTGCCCATCGGCACGCGCGTGGCCTATGACACCGAACCGGTGATGCTCGGAACGGGGCTGTCAGCGGCAAGAGCCTGGACAACCGGGCAGGCTTTGCCGTGCTGCTGCGCACCATGGAGCTGCTGCGGGACAAGCCCTTGCCGGTGGACGTGGTGGTGCTGGGCAGCGTACAGGAGGAATTCTCCGGCCTGGGCGCCAGGACTGGCGCCTTTGCCCAGATGCCCGACGCGGCTCTGGTGGTGGACGTCACCTTTGCCAGCCAGCCTGACGCGCCCAAGAGCGGCACCTTTGCCCTGGGCAGCGGCCCGGCCATCGGTGTAGGGCCGGAGCTGCACCGGCGCATCAGTGACAAGCTGCGCGCCCTGGCACCCGAGGCCAGCGTGGAGGTGCTGCCCGGCAGCACCGGCACCAACGCCACCGAGATGCAGACTGCCCGCGAGGGCATCCCCACTGGGCTGGTGTCGCTGCCCCAGCGGTATATGCACACGCCGGTGGAGGTTGTGCGTCTGGACGACATCGACGCCTGCGCCCGGCTGATTGCCGACTGGATACTGTCCCTGGGAGAGGAGGACGCCCAATGATTGAAACCATTAAAACCCTCTGCTGCCTGCCCGGCCCCTCCGGCTGGGAGGACGCGGTGCGCGACTGGATTGCTGCCGAGGCGGCCCCCTATGCCGACCAGATGATCACCGACGCCCAAGGCAGCCTGCTGGTGTTTAAAAAGGGGCGCAGCACCCCCAAAGAGCCGGTGCTGCTGGCCGCCCACATGGACGAGGTGGGCGTGGTAATCCGCGAGATTGACGACGAGGGCTATCTGCGCTTTGGCTTTCTGGGCGGGGTGGACCGCCGCGTGGTCATCGGCAAGCGCGTGTGGATCGGCAAAAACCGCATCCCCGGCCTGATCGGCATGAAGCCCATTCACCTGACCACTGCCGACGAGCGCAAGACCATGCCCAAGCTGAAGGATCTGTACATTGACATCGGTGCGGCCGACGGCGACGAGGCCCGTGGGCTGGTGCAGCTGGGCGACTATGGCGTGTTTGATGACCGGGTGCTGACGCTGCAGAACGACATGATCCGCGCCAAGGCCATCGATGACCGCGTGGGCTGCGGCATTCTGCTGACGCTGCTCAAGGAGGAACTGCCGGTGGACACCTGGTTTGCTTTTACCGTGCAGGAGGAGGTGGGCTGCCGCGGTGCGTTCGGCGCAGCCTTCCACCTGCAGCCGGGCGTGGCCGTGGTGGTCGAAGGCACCACGGCGGCCGACGGGCCTGCCTCGGCGGGCGCACGCAAGGTGTGCCTGCCCGGCCGTGGGCCGGTGGTGCCCTTCCAGGACGGCGGCACCATCTATGACCGCGGCCTGTTCGAGCAGATTACCCGTCTGGCGGACGCCCACGGCATCCCCTGGCAGACCAAAACGATGCTCTCCGGCGGCACCGACGCGCAAGCCATTCAGCGCACCCGCGCAGGCTGCCGTGTTGCGGCCATTTCGGCCGCTGTGCGCTATATCCACTCGCCTTCCTGTGTGGGCTGCACCCGTGACTTTGAACAAATGGCGGCGCTGCTTCGGCTGCTGCTGGCTGATATGGAGGTATAACAATGTTTGATTTGATCCGGCAGCTGGTGCTGCCCTATGGCCCCTCCGGGCGGGAGACGGCCATTGCCGATACCATCGAGGCGCTCTGCGCCCCGTATGCCCAGGTCAGCCGCGACGCGCTGGGCAACGTCATTGCGCACAAGTCCGGCCCGGGCCGCCGCGTGATGATTGCCGCCCACATGGACACGCTGGGCCTGGTGGCCACCTTTGTGGACGAGGATGGCTTTGTCCGCTTCGGTACGCTGGGCGGCGTGAACCTGGCGGCGGCGCTGCACCAGCGCGTCCGCTTTGAGAGCGGCGTGATGGGCGTGGTGCGCGCCGACGACGGCACCGCGGCCAAGGATCTGGCAGCGGACAAGTGCTATATCGACACCTGCGGCCAGCCGGTTCGGCTGGGCGAGGTGGCCGTCTTCACCGGCGAGCCGGAGCAGGTGGGCGACCTGGTGGTCTCGCCCTATCTGGACAACCGCGTGGGCTGCGCCATTGCGGTGGAGCTGCTGCGCCGGTCGGCGCAGGCACAGGCGGACCTGTATGTGGTCTTTACCGTGCAGGAAGAAGTGGGCATCCGCGGCGCGGGCGTGGCCGCCTTTGCCATTGCGCCCGAGCTGGCCGTGGCCATCGACGTGACCGGCGCTTCGGACCTGCCGGGCTGTGAAAACGGCGCCACGAAGGTGGGCGCAGGCCCCATCGTGAAGACGCTTGACCGCAGCACCATCAGCCACCCGATGGTTACCGGTCTGCTGGAGCAGTCTGCCGCGGCGCTGGGCATCGAGGTGCAGCATCAGGCCACGTCCCGGGGCGGCACCGACGCCGGCGCGATCTCTCTCTCGCGGAGCGGCGTTCCCACGGGCAACCTGGCCATTGCCAACCGCTGCACCCACACGCCCAACGAGGTTTGCTCCCTGCGCGACGCGGAACAGTGTGCCGCCGTGCTGGCCGAGCTGGTGAAGCGCGCATGATCGAACTGAACGAAGCGGTTTTAAAGCTGGCGGAGCGGGCAGAGGCCGACCTGGCCCCGGTTTTTGCCCGGATCGACGCCATTGCCCGCGAGAACACGGCCCGCATGCTCTCGGCCTTTCAGGAAAATCGGGTCAGCGCGGCCTGCTTTGCCGGCACCACCGGCTATGGCTATGACGACCGGGGGCGCGAGGTGCTCGATCAGGTGGCGGCCCAGGTGTTCGGCGCCGAGGACGCCATTGTGCGCATCAACTTTATCAACGGCACCCACGCGCTGAGCACGGCGCTGTTCGGCGTGCTGCGCCCCGGCGACACGCTGGTCAGCTGCTTTGGCGCGCCCTATGACACGCTGCAGACGGTGATCGGCATTGCCGGCGACGAGCCGGGCAACCTGCGCCAGTTCGGCGTGCAGTATGTCCAGGTGGACGGCACGCCCGAGGGACAGCCTGACCTGCCTGCGATCCTCCGGGCTGTGCAGCAGCCCGGGGTCAGGATGGCCACCATCCAGCGCAGCCGCGGCTATTCCGACCGCGCGGCCCTGACGGTGGCGCAGCTGGGCGAGATCATTGCCGCTATCCACGCTGCCGCGCCGCAGGTGGTCGTCATGGTGGACAACTGCTATGGCGAGTTTGTCCAGACGCAGGAGCCGACCATGCTGGGGGCCGACCTGATGGTTGGCTCGCTGATCAAAAATCCCGGCGGCGGTCTGGCCGTCACCGGCGGCTATATCGCCGGCCGGCACGACCTGGTGGAGGCCTGCGCCATGCGCCTGACCTGCCCGGGCGTGGGCCGTGAGGGCGGCGCCACGCTGGACCAGAACCGCCTGCTGTATCAGGGCTTCTTCCTGGCGCCGCACACCGTGGCCCAGGCGGTGAAGACGGCGGCGCTCTGCGCCCGCTGCATGGAGCTGCTGGGCTATGAGACCAGCCCGGCCTATGACGCGCCGCGCTCGGACATTGTCCAGCGGGTGCGCCTGAACAGCGCCGAGGCGCTGGCCAAATTCTGCCGCGGTATTCAGCGCGGCGCGCCGGTGGACAGCTTTGTCACGCCGGAGCCCTGCGACACGCCGGGCTATGAGGATCAGGTGATTATGGCCGCCGGAGCGTTTGTCCAGGGCGCCAGCATCGAGCTGAGCGCCGACGGCCCGATGCGCCCGCCTTTTGACGCCTTTATGCAGGGCGGCCTGACCTATGAATCCGGCCGGCTGGGCATTCTGCTGGCCGTGCAGGAGCTGATGGCATAAGCCTGTGGAACAGGAGGGACTGCGCGTGAAGAAAATTCTCAGGCTGATGCAGAAGGCCGTGCCGCCCTGCACGGCCGTTGTGGTGGCCGCCGGCAGCAGCCGGCGCATGGGCGGCGTGGACAAGCTGACGGCCGATCTGGCGGGCAGTCCTCTGGTGCTGTGGAGTCTGCGGGCCATGGAGGCCAGCCAGACGGTGAACAGCGTGATTCTGGTAGTGCAGGCTGAACGGCTGGCCGAGTTTGCCGCCCTGACGGCCAATGCCGGGCTTATAAAGCTGCGGCAGGTGGTGGCCGGGGGCCAGACCCGCGCCGACTCGGTGCAGGCCGGGCTGGCGGCGCTGGACCGCGGCTGCCGTCTGGTGGCCATCCATGACGCGGCCCGGCCGCTGGTGACGCCGGCGCTGATCGACGCGGCGGTGCGCGCCGCGGCCCGGGACGGCGCTGCGGCGCCCGGCCTGCCGGTGAAGGACACCATCCACCGCGTGGAGGGCGATGTGGCGGCCGAAGCGCTGGATCGTGCGGCCCTCACGGCCGTGCAGACGCCCCAGTGCTTCGACCGCGATCTGTATACCGGCGCGCTGCGCAAGGCCCTGCACGACGGTGTGACGCTTACCGACGACTGCGCCGCCATGGAGCACCTGGGCATGCGCGTGCGCATCACCGCCGGGGACGAGCGCAACCTGAAGGTCACCACGCCGCTGGATCTGGCGCTGGTGCGGCTGCTGGCCGGGGAGGGGAAGCCATGAGCGTCCGCATCGGGCACGGATACGACGTGCACCGCCTGACCGAGGGGCGCAGACTGATTCTCGGCGGGGTGGAAATCCCCTATGCCCTGGGGCTGGACGGCCATTCCGATGCCGACGTGCTGGTTCACGCGGTGATGGACGCGCTGCTGGGTGCACTGGCGTTGGGCGACATCGGGCAGCACTTTCCGGACACGGATCCCGCCTATGCCGGGGCGGACAGCTGCGTGCTGCTGGCCCGTGTGGGCGCGCTGCTGGCCCGCGAGGGCTGGCAGGTGGGCAACATCGACGCAACGGTGCTGGCCCAGCGGCCCAAGCTGGCGCCGTATATCCCGGCCATGCGGCAGCGCATCGCCGCGGCGCTGGGCATCGAGCCGGGGCAGGTGAGCGTGAAGGCCACCACCGAGGAGGGCCTTGGCTTTACCGGGAAGGGGCTTGGCATGGCGGCCCACGCCGTGGCGCTGCTGGAGCGGCGCGAACCGGAGCAATAAAAGCAAACCCGCATCCGTACCAGTACGGATGCGGGTTTTTTGGCTGTGCGCGGTCAGCCCGGCAGGCCACCCTCGGACAGAAAGCGGCGCACGGCTTCCTGCGCGGCGGCGTCCGGTGTGGGGAGGGGGAAGGTGCACACGGCGGTGTCGATCCAGCCCATCTGACGGCAGGCCTCTTTCACATAGGGGATAAACGGCGCGCCCAACGAGTAGATGCCCATATACTGGTCCATCTTCTGCTGGGCTGCGGCGCAGGCGGCCATGTCGCCAGCCTGCACGGCCTGCTTCCACCCGGCACAGAAGGAAGGCGATATGTTGGAAAAGCCGCTGACGCAGCCGTCGCCGCCCGAGAGTACGTTGTGGGCAAAGTTGTCATCAAAGCCGGAATAAACCTCAAATTCCGGCCGCAGAGGCTTGACAGCACGGATCAGCGCCCGCGTGTGATCCATGCCGGCAAGCGTGTCCTTGATGCCCACAATGTTGTTGTGCCGCAGTGCCAGCCGCTGCACCACTGCGGGGCTGATGCTGTAGCCTGTGCGATCGGGAAAGTTGTAAAGGTAGACCGGGCCGCGAATTTCCTGCGCCAGTCGGTCGAAATAGGCGAACAGCGGCTCGTCGCCCAGGGCAAAGTAATAGGGTGGGACAATCATCACTGCGCTGGCTCCGGCCTCAAGGCAGCGGTTGGAAAACGGGGCAATCTCCTCGGTCAGCATGCTGGCCGTGCCGACGATGACCGGCATCCTTCCGGCCAGCTGCTCGATGGCAAAGCGGGCCAGCGACTCGCGCTGGGCGATGGGCTGAGAAAAAAACTCACCCAGGCTGCCGCCTACCAGCACACCGTCCAGCCCGCAGCGGGCCAGTTGGTGGTACAGCCGCGCTGCACTGTCAAAATCCAGTGTGCCGTCGCTGTGCAGGGGCGTAACGGCTGGACATATCCATTTTGCGTTCATATACCTGCTCCTTCTCTTCTTATTCCAGCCCCGCGCCCTCCATGGCGCTCAGGGCGTGCTCAGTATAGCGCTTGAAGAAGCCCTTGCGCGGCGGCCGGGGAAGAACGCCGCGCCGGCTGCGCCGGGCAAGCAGTGCAGCGGCCTGTTCGGGCGTGAGCGGCTGCCCGGCGGCGCCCACCAGCTCCAGCCGCCGGGCGGGGATGTCGCAGTGAATCCAGTCGCCCTCTTCGATAAAGGCGATGGGGCCGCCGGCTGCCGCTTCGGGGCAGATGTGCCCGATAGCAGCGCCGCGGGTTGCGCCGGAAAAGCGCCCGTCGGTGATCAGGGCCACGGCTCCGTTCAGCCGCTCGTCACAGACAATGGCCTCGGTGGTCATCAGCATTTCGGGCATGCCGCAGCCCCGTGGGCCTTCGTACCGGATGACGATCACGTCGCCGGGCTGGATGTGTCCGTCCACCACGGCCTGATAGGCGTCCTCCTCCCGATCGAACACCCGTGCCGGGCCGGTAAAGCACCGCTGCGAGGGCGGCACGGCGGCATATTTCACCACGCTGCCTTCCGGAGCCAGGTTGCCGGTCAGAATGGCAATGCTGCCGGTCTCGGCCTCCTCACGGGGGTGGATTATGTCATCGCGTGCAAGGCCATAGTTGTGCAGGTAGCCCAGGTTGCGCCGGAAGAAGTTGTCGCGCTGCAAGTCCTCCAGGTTTTCGCCCAGAGTCTTGCCCGTGACAGTCATTACGTCCAGATCCAGCAGGTCGCGCAGCACCCACTGCACCCAGGGCACGCCGCCGGCAAACCAGAAGCTCTCGGTCAGGTGCTGGCCGCCGGGGTTGATGCTGCACAGGTGCGGGGCCAGGTGATTCACCTCGTCGAACAGCGAGGGCGGCAGCGGCAGACCCAGCTCGCGGGCGATGCTGGGCAGATGCAGCGTGGCGTTGGTGCTGCCGCCGATGGCACTGTGAATCACCAGCGCGTTGCGGAAGGCGGCGGGCGTGAGAATGTCTGAGGGGCGGATGTTCCGCTCGGCCAGCGTCATAATTGCACGGCCCGCCTGCCGGGCATAGCGCAGAATGTCGGTCATGGTGGCCGGCGCCAGGGCCGAGCCGGGCAGCGCCATCCCCAGCGCTTCGGCCATGCACTGCATGGTGCTTGCCGTGCCCATAAAGGTGCAGGCGCCGACGGAGGGACAGCCGGTGAGGTAATAATCCCGGATTTCCTGCGCGGTGATGGCGTCGCGCCGCTTTTGCCGCAGAGAGATGTCACCGGCCACCAGACTGGTGGTCTGGTTGGGGCCGGGACGCATGCTGCCGCCGGGAACAAACACCGTGGGCACGTTTATCCGGGCTGCTGCCTTCAGATGGGCGGGAATTGACTTGTCACAGCTGCTGGAGAGCACCATGCCGTCCCAGGGTACGGCCCCGGCATGGACCTCTACCATGTCGGCAATGGCCTCGCGGGAGGCCAGCACATAGTTCATGCCGTCGTGCCCCTGGGCGCAGCCGTCGCACACATCGGTAGTGTGGTACCGTGCGGGAAAGCCGCCGCACTCCAGCACGCCATAGACAGCCTGCTCGGACAGGCGGTGCAGATGGACGCTTCCGGGGTGGGAGTCGCCATAGACGTCCTCAATGAGAATCTGGGGCTTGGTAATGTCGGTCTCGTCCCAGCCGCTGCCCATCTCCAGCGCATTGAACTGGGCCCACCACTGGCGTTCGCGGGCGCTTTTCTGCTGCATAATACGGCCTCCTTCAGAAGGTTGATTTTTAATTTAGAATGTTGTTTTTGATTTATTGTACGCCGAAGCATTTTCCTTGTCAATGACAAAAGCCGCTCCTGCCTTATGGCAGGAGCGGCGTGAGAGGGGTGCTCAGCGCAAGATGGCCGCATGGTTCCACACCAGCGTGCTCAGCAGGATCAGCACGTCCTGATCCTCGAAGCTGACCTGCTGACTCAGGCGGTCTGTGGAGATATAGCGCAGGTCGATGAGCGTGATGCGGCGATAGCCCTCCAGCAGCAGCGGGGCCAGCGAGCTGCCGAAGGAATCGCGGAAAAGAAGCAGCTCGCGGTCGGTGTTGGCGCCGGGGTTGTCCAGCACCTGCACGGCGGCCGCGCCGCCGAGAAAGCGGTCATAGCCGTCCATGCCGGCGGGGGCTGGGTATAACCCGGTTACCGCGCCGGTGTCCATGGTTTCCACGGTGGCGGCGCGGAGCGCATCACTTTCCAGCCAGACCAGCGGCTCGGCGTCCACCGGCAGGGCCAGCTGTCCGGCGTAGGCGCCGAGAAACGGCTCGGACACGGCGGTGTATTCCTCCACGGCCGGCAGCGTGAGGTCCAGCGCCGCGCCCAGCTGCTGCACCACGCCGTCCAGCCGGTCCTGCCGCCAGTGGGGGTCGGTCAGGTAATAGTCATCGGCGGTCAGGCAACCGGTCAGGTCAATCTCGCCGATGGCGGAGTCGATCCCCTCGCGCAGCTGGCTGCGCAGCGCGTCCAGCGACAGCTGCAGCTGCCCGGCCGGCGCGGCGGCATAGCAGCTCTTGTCTGGGATGACGCCATAGAAGACCCGCATATCCTTGAGACAGGTTTCATACAGGCGGTTGATGGTTTTTGCGCCATAGGCCAGCTGGTCGGCGTTCAGCGGGTACTCCTGCTTGTAGATGCCGCCCTGCCAGCGATAGAGCCCGTTCACGTCCTGCCGCCCGGCGGCCAGAGCCGTGATGGCCTTGGCTGCACGAAAGCCCTCGCGCCCAGGAAACTGGTCGAGATAATAGTCCTCCAGCTTGTTCATCCACTCGCCGCTGTGCAGCGAGGACCAGCTGGGGGCGGGGAACTGGGTCAGCCGGCGGCGCTCACTGGCTGACACCGCCTGATCCGGCAGCAGCCAGAACAGCACGCCCAGCCCCAACAGCAGCCCGCAGAGGACAATGACCACGGCGCGCTGTGCAAGTTTTTCCATACCGCGCCCTCCTTAAAAGCGGAAATATAAAAACGGGTTGAAGCTGCCGTCCACCAGAAAGGCGGTGGACACCAGCAGCAGCACAGCCAGCAGCACCGGCTCCAGCAGCGGCAGCCGTGCCCGCAGCCAGCGTCCGGCCCGGGCGGGCAGGGGCGTGGCTCCCAGCAGCGCGGCCAGCAGCACGCCGCCGTAGCTGCGCAGCTGATAGACGGTTTCGGCGCTGGACAGGGGAAGCCCGCCTGCCAGGTGATGCAGGTCAGCCGCCGCGCCGGACAGGCTGTCGGCATTGAAGATCACAAAGCTGACCACCACCAGCACCATGCTGTAGACCCAGCCCACGGCCCGGGGCAGCCGCGAGAGCGCCCTGCCCCAGAGGAACTTTTCCCCGATGAGCACCAGGCCGAACAGTGCGCCCCAGAGCACAAAGTTCCAGGCCGCGCCGTGCCACAGGCCGGTCAGCGCCCACACCACCAGCAGGTTGCGGATCTGTCTGGCACGGCCGCGGCGGTTGCCGCCCAGGGGGATATAGACATAGTCGCGGAACCAGGTGGACAGGCTCATGTGCCACCGCCGCCAGAACTCGGTGATGGAGCAGGCCAGATAAGGATAGTTGAAGTTTTCGGGAAAGGTGAAGCCAAACACCCGCCCCAGGCCGATGGCCATGTCGCTGTAGGCGGAAAAGTCAAAGTAGATCTGCAGCGTAAAGCCCAGCGCATACAGCCAGGCATAGCCCACGCTGGGGGCCGCCGCGGCGCGGTAGCCGGCTGCCAGCTCACCCAGGACATTGGCGATGAGCACCTTTTTTCCCAGCCCCACGACAAAGCGCCGCAGACCGGCCGCGGCGTTCTCCACGGTCAGCTCCCGCTGGTGCAGCTGGGCCGCTACGTCGGCATAGCGGACGATCGGCCCGGCCACCAGCTGGGGAAACAGACAGACATAGGTCGCCAGCGTGGCCAGACTGCGCTCGGCGTGTACATCGCCGCGATAGACATCGATGGTATAGCTCATGGTCTGAAAGGTGAAAAAGCTGATGCCCACCGGCAGCGCCAGGTGGGGCAGCGGAAGCTGCTGCCCGGTGAGGCTGTTCCAGATCGAAAGCAGAAAGTCGGCATATTTGAACACGGCCAGCAGCCCCAGGTTGAGCACAATGGAGCTGACCAGCGCGGCCGTGGCCCACCGGGTACCGCGGTGCCGCTCGATATACAGGCTGTGGGCATAGTCCGACAGCGACGAGCCGAACAGCAGCAGCGTGTACACCGGCTCGCCCCAATAATAGAACCAGAGGCTGACCGCCAGCAAAACCGCGTTACGCCAGCGCGGCGGGGCCGCTAGATACAGCAGCCCCGTCGCCGGCAGAAACAGGTATAAAAATGTCAGGCTGGAAAACAGCATGGCTCAGGCGAAAAGCGCGTCGAACTTTTCGACCACGCCGGGAATCTCGTCGGCCCAGCCCATGGCTACCAGGATATACTGGCCGTGCTGACGGACGACGGTCTGCTCGGCCTCGACGCAGATCCACTTGCGCGGGTTGACCGAGTTGGTGATCGTTTCGGCCAGGGCGGCGGCGTCGGTCCCATCGGGCAGCTTCAGCAGCGCGATGGAGTGGGCAATCGAGCCGATCATGGCGTCAGAGGCATAGGCCTCAAAGCCGTCAATGGGGTCAATGCCAAAATACGAGGAGAAACGCTCGCTGTCGATGACGGACTCTTCGGTGTCCACGGTGACGTCGGCAGTGATGGTTTTCATCATCTCCGGCAGAGACGGCATGGCTTTTTCCTCAGGCTTGGCGGCGCAGGCGGCCAGCCCGGCCAGCAGCAGAGCGGCCAGAAGCAGGCAGCCCAGGCGGGAAAACAGAGTGGTGCGTTTCATGGTAATTACCTCCGTGTGATTGCTTTTGTTATAGTATTTGCGGGTTTTTGCAATATATAACACAGGCAGGACCAGCTGAAATTCAGTTTATTCTGCCTGTATTATCATCCTGCGGTCAGATGATGCGCCGGGCGCCGGCATAGCGCACGGCATAATAGTCGTTGGACAGGTCGGTAATCTTCACGCCGCCGCTGGCCGCGTGGATAAACTGATTGCCGCCGATGTAAATGCCCACGTGCGTGGCTGCCTCGTTGGAGGCGTATGTATTGGCGAAGAACACCAGGTCGCCCACCTGCAGCTCGCTCTTGTTGACTGTCGCGCCGTTGTACAGCATCTGCGACTCGGCCACGCGGTAGAGCTCGTATCCGAACTGTCGGAACACATACTGCGTAAAGCCGCTGCAGTCAAAGCCGCTGGTGGTCGTCCCGCCCCAGACATAAGGCACGCCAAGATAGTTCATGGAGTAGTTGACCAACTGCTGCGCCACGCTCTGCTGATAGGTGTAGTTGCTGTTCTGCGGGGGAACCTCGGTCAGATCCAGCAGGTCGCTGCGGATATAGCCGGTGGTCCAGCCCAGCACAGTGATGTAGTCCACCTTATACCAGCCGTTGTTCAGACCAATGATGTTCACGGTCTCGCCCTGCTCCAGCTGCTTGAGCTGCTCGGCGGACGAATTGGGCTTGGCCCGGAGATTGACCAGTGCGCAGTTGACCTCGGCCTCGCCCAGGTCGGCGTTTTCCACGGCCTTGAAGATGACATATTCCTTATACATATAACCTACGTCCAGGTTATATATCACCTTATACCACTCGCCGCAGTCGGCCAGCACCACCACCACGTCGTCCTGATAGGCGGAGTTGATTACGGTGGAATCGGTGCTGGGGCTTTCGCGCAGGCGCAGGCCTGTGGCGTCTACAATGCCGATCCCCAGCTTGACCGTGTCGTCTGCCGCGGCGCTGATGGTCAGCGCGGCCAGCAGCATCGTCAGCGCGGAAAGCAGAACCAGCAGTCGAATGTGCTTTTTCATGGCGTCCTCCATTGATGTGCGGGATTATTTGGCCAGGGCACGCTCCAGCCAGACGCATCCAACGTCCAGGGCGGTGTAGAGACCATCCTTTTCGGTTTTTTTCACAATGCGGTCCCGGGACTTCAGCTCCGGGTCGGTCAGCTGCAGCTGCACGGAAACGCGGGTGGCCAGCTGCACGCCCTTTTCCTCGCGGCTTTCCAGCACTTGCAGCAGCACAATGTGCGAATCGGCCATGCTGCCATAATAGATCAGGTTGTCTTTTCGCATCAGCGGGCGGCCCTTGTAAGTCAGGCCTTCGTTTGTAGTAGCCATCGTCATTCCTCCTGTATGTAACGAATTGTAACACATCGTTTCTGATATGTCAATACTGGGGCGAAAGATGCCAAATGCCGCAAAAAACTGACAGGAAAATACTGAATCTTCCGAAAGCGGCGCTGCAACAGAAAGGCTGCCGCAATGTTGATTGCGACAGCCCACTGTGTCAGTTGTTGAACAGATAGTGCCGTACCAGGTCCTGCAGCAGCTCATCCCGGTCGAGACGGCAGATGAGGCTGCGGGCATTGTTATAATTGGTGATATAGGTGGGATCCTCACTCAGAAGGTATCCGACAATCTGGTTGATGGGGTTATAGCCTTTTTCACTCAGCGAGGCATAGACGGATTTGAGAATCTCTTTTGCCTGCGAGTCCTGATCCTTTGGCACAACAAATTTGATGGTATGGTCGTCCATCTGAAAGCCTCCCTTTTGCATTACAGAATGTCCTGTAGAAGATGTCTCTATTCTATGCCAAAAAGAACGGCTTGTAAAGGGGGACGGCCCGGGGATACGGTGACGTTTGTGTGACATTTTCCCCGCAGGCTCGCTTTTTTACCGCAGCGTGGCGCCCAAGTTCTGCTCCAGCGCGGCCAGCACCGTCTTGACCTCAGCCTCGGAATCGGCGTCGGTCAGAGTGCGGTCGTCGGCACGCAGCTCCAGCGAGAAGGCCACGCTCTTTTTCCCCTCGGGAATGTGAACGCCGCGATAGACGTCGAAGAGTGTGATGCCGCGCAGGATCGGGCCGCCGGCAGCGCGGATGGCGTTCTCCAGCGTGCCCACAGAGATGTTCTCGTCGCAGACCACAGCAATGTCGCGGCTGACGGTGGGGAAGCGGGGAAGCGGCTGGTAGGTGGCCTCGGGCGCCAGATGGGCCTGCAGGGCTGTAAAGTCCAGGTCGGCCAGATAGACCTCGGTGTCGATGCCGTAGTTGGCGGCGGCCAGCGGATGAATCTGGCCGATGGTGCCGATCACTGTGCCGTCGATGGTTATCGTGGCGCAGCGGCCGGGGTGGAAGGTGGGATTGGCGGTCTCGGCAGTATAGTCGGCCGGGTGAGTATGCATCACGCTGAATATTTCCTCCACCGCGCCCTTGAGCGTGAAGAAGCTCTCGCCCGCGCCATACATGCCCAGCATGAAGTGCTTCGGCTCGTTGGGCAGCGCCTGACCCTCCACGGGCAGATAGACCGTGGCCAGCTCGTACAGGCGGGCAGCCTTGTTGCGGTTGGCCCAGTTGCGGGCCAGCACGTCCAGCATGCAGGGGACGGCCGTGGCGCGCATGACCG
>CACXCV010000006.1 GCA_902766215.1 Oscillospiraceae bacterium | reverse complement strand
GCCGGGATGTCAAAGGTCTCGCAGTCAACTGCCGTGCGCAGGGAGGTGCCGCGGCCATAGCGCATCAGGTGCGCATAGGGATAGAACGCGGCGCCGCGCCAGACATTGTCGCGGTTGTTGGCAACCAGTGCGCCAAGGCCGCCGGTCATGCAGCCAATCTTTACACGGTCAGCATGGCGCAGGAATGCCAGCTGTGCAGAAGTGTTAGCCAGAGCGCCGAGCATTTCGCTGCCGCGCGGACCCATCACGCTCAGGCTGGCATTGGGGTCATGCTTGACATACTTGGTCTTCGGGAAAGAGTAGAAGCTCTGGTGCAGGTTGCTGGTGGGGCTGAAGCCATAGTGAGGCTTCTGTGCAATGCCGCCGTGCGTGCCATATTCGTCGAAGGAAATCATCATCTTCTTGGGGCTGCGGCATTTGGTCTGAACATAGTCGCTCAAAGCAATCTCGGTATTGATATAATCCTCATAGTAGACTGAGCCGCCCAGCAGCGCAGCAATGTCGCCCTGCGGCGCCACATGATAATAATGCATCGACAAATAATCCACCGACTCATAGCATTCCTGCAGCACACTCAGATCCCACTCGGGATAGTGGCAGATCAACGGCGAGCAGGACATGCAGACAGCCGTCTCAATCGAACCGTCAACCCACTTCATGGCCTTGGACACTTCGTTTGCGCGGATGCCATAGCCGCGGGGGTCCAGCTCCCAGGATCCAATCTGCCAGGGGCCGTCCATTTCATTGCCCAGATACCACATCTTGACGCCATAGGGCTTCTCGTGGCCGTTCTTGCGGCGCAGATCGGACCAGTAGGTGCCGCCCTCGTGGTTTGTATACTCAGTGATGTAGATCGCGTCGTTGATATCGCCGGTGCCCAGGTTGATGGTATACAGCGGCTCGAAGCCAGCCTTTTCTGCCCACTGCAGATACTCATCATGGCCGACCTGGTTGTCATAAATCTGATGCCACGCCAGATCCAGATGCACCTTGCGCTGTTCCTTGGGACCGATCGAGTCCTTCCAGTCCCATCCAGAGACATAATTGCCGCCCGGCAGACGGACAGCAGGCAGGTCGGTGCCTTTAATTGCCTCGATGACGTCCTTGCGGAAGCCCTGCTCATCCGCAGTGGGATGCTTGGGGTTGTACATCATACCCTCGACCATGTTGCCGATCGGCTCCAGGAAGGCGCTGTACAGGCGCGGAGAAATCTCGCCGATTTGAAATGACGGATGGACATAAACAGTTGCTTTCTTTCCCATTTTTGTTCACTTTTCCTTTCTTAAATAAACAAAAGTGTCAAACGCCAGGCGTTTAAACCTCTTTTTTCTCATAACGGAAGTCCATAAAGTCCACATGCCCGCCGGGGGCAGTGGTTGCATAGCTGAACAGGCCAAAGCGGCAGCCGGTGAAATAGTCCAGTCGGTAAACCAGCTTCTGCGGCACGCCCAGAGGCACCCATTTGCCGTCCTGCTCAAAGTAGAACTGCGCCATATCGGCATCATCTGTAAAGTCGCAGACTGCACGCAGCCGGACGACCGCCCCGCTGGGCACCCGTGCAATCTCCTTCGGCGGCTCCTGGTTGAGAAACCTTGTCCGCATCCCGGGGCCAAAGCCGCGGCTGCCGCCGGTGGGATCCACCGAGCACATGGTCAGGACATATTCGCCCGCTTCCTTCTTCAGGCCGATCATGCCATAGCAGCTCAGCAGCGCTGCCAGACCCGCCACGTCGCCGTCCTTCATGGCACTGCCATCCAGGGTCACCTCGGCCGCGCAGCACGGGCCATAGGTGCGCTGGGTCAGGGTATTCACAGCATAATGAACGTTGGGCGCGCAGCGGCCGTTGCGGATCCGATAGGCGCCGGGGCGCTCAGTCAGCGACCAGTTGGCCCGGTCGGGCGTGTGGTTCCACTGCCAGATGTCCCGGGGCATGCCGTTGGGGCAGTCGTGGAAGTCGTCGCTGTCCACCAGCGGACGGTAGACGTGATCCGGCCGGGTCGAAGGCAGCTCCAGCTCTTTGGGCGTCTTGCCGTCCACACCGCAGACGGGGATTCCGTTCTCCCAGTGCATCGGCACCAGCACCGGCACGCGGCCCACCGCGCCATGATCCTGGAACAGGGTCATGTACCACTCGCCGTCCGGCGTGTCCACAATGCCGCCCTGCGCCACGCCGGAGCGGCGATAGCCCATGTCGTCGGCAAAGATCTCCTGCCCCACAAACTCGTCATCCAGCGAGTCGGCCCAGAAACAGGCATTGGTGCGGCTCACCGGCGCGCCCTTGGGCATGTGAATGAAAAAGAGGTAGTACCGGCCGTTGATCTTATAGAAGTGCGTGCCCTCATAGCCCAGGTTGTGCTCAGTCATGTCGCGCACAATCAGCCGGTTGCGTCCGCCGGGCAGCGGCCCGCTCAGATCGGGCTTCAGCTCGGTCAGGTAGATGTCCGAGTTGCCATAGGCGAGATACACGCGCCCGTCATCGTCGAACAGCAGCGAGCTGTCGTGATAAAAGCCCTCGATCGTGTGCTTTTCCCACGGGCCTTCGATGTCCGTGGCCGTGTACAGATAGGTGGCATGGGTGTCGTTGCAGATAAACACCAGGTAGAACTTGCCGTTGTGATACCGCAGCGACGCGGCCCACATACCGGCACCATAGATCTGCTTGCCGTCCTCCAGCCGCTGGGCGGGAGTGTTGTCCAACTCGGCATAGACATGCACAGCGTTCTCCCAGTGCAGCAGGTCATACGAGCGCAGAATCACGCAGCCGGGCATGAAATACATCGTCGTGCTGACCATGTAATAGGTGTCGCCCACACGGATCGGATCCAGATCGGGATAATCCGACCAGATAACAGGGTTTTTTACCACGCCGTTTCCTCCTTTACCAGACGCGGTACTGTCCGCTGAGCATCAGCAGGGCAAAATAGCACAGGTCGCTGTCAAAATAGCGGCGCTTGTCCACGCGCAGCGGCGTGTTCCAGAACAGGCGCATCCATGCCTCGCGGCTCTGGCTGTGCGAGCAGATCGACGCGGCGGCAATCGTCGCGCCCAGACCCACCGGATGCAGCGCCGGGCGCTCCATCGGCTCGGCGTCCGGCTGGCGGAAGGGACGAACCTTGTTGACGCTGCCGTCCAGCCGATAGTCCATAAACTTCGTATTGTCAAAGCCGATCCCGGCAAAAAAGTTCTGTTCGTTGGTGGCCATGGTCTCATAGGCCTCGCAGCCGCCGTTCCAGACGGTGTCCAGCGCAATGTTGAGCATCACGCGGTAGGCATCGGAATAGAACGAGCTGCCCATGCCCCAGGGGCTGACCTTCGGGCTGCCGTCATACTCGGAATACTCCGGCGTCAGACCGGTCACAGGGTGCGCGCTCATGGGAATCAGCCTGCGGCTGGCCTCGGCCGCTTTCTTCCAAAACGGGCGGTCCTCCTCGTTGGCCCACAGGGCAAACAGATCATAGAAATGCGGCAGATGATACGACGGATCGGTCCACTCGGACTCTGGCACAAAGCGAATCTGGTAGTTGTTCGGGTCCCACATGGGGTCTCCCTCGCCGCCGGTCAGTTCCTTCTGGTGGACGCAGTGGTGCAGAATGTCACGCGCCTGCACGCTGTAGTCAAAGGGTGCTTCCCGGTCGCCCCAGCGGTGCGAGGCAAAAAACAGCGCCATGGCAAAATATTCCTCGCCGTCGGGCGCAGGCCCCTCTGCACGGTGCGTGCCGTCCAAATCACACGACCACGCAAAATACCCCACATACTGGCCCTCGCTGTGCCACATATACCGCTTGGTCCAGGCCCAGATCTTATCAAAGATATCCTGGCGGTTGCGCTGCACCGCCATCATCATACCATAAGACTGCCCTTCGGTGCGCACGTCGTCGTTGCCGGTGTCGATCAGATAGCCGCCCACGCTGTCCTCGCCATAGATGCACTGGGGCGTGCCCACAGTAAACATCTGATCGAACCACTCATCCAGCCGTGCCGACACCTCTGCCTCAGAAAATCCGATTTCAGCCAGATAATTCCGGTAGGTTCTGTCGTTGTTTTCGTGATTCACCTCAATCGTTCCTTCCCTTCTTTGTTGAAACTGCTGTGTTCACCTGCTTCACAGCACACGCAGTTTATAGATATTCCATGATGCCACATACATCTTAACAATGCAGCCGGACAGCGTCAATGTGAATGAACTAAATGTATCCGATTTTCATGTGAGACCTTGTATTATCGATTTCATTTGAAAATCGGCTCCAAGTGTGCTGGCGCACGTTGACATCCGTCATTATTCACAGTTAGAATAGGGTGAACCAAGTATGTGTTTATGACTTTTTATAAGCCATCCAGAAAGGAAAGGAGCTATCTCACAATATGAAGCAAATCATTCTGCTCGGCGATTCCATCCGTATGGGATATGAGCCCCATGTACGCAAAGCGCTTGAGGGCCGAGCCGAAGTGTACGGTCCCAACGAAAATGGCCGTTGGGCCGGCTATACGCTCAATTCTTTGCGGTTCTGGTTGCCCCAGCTGCCGAAGGAGCCAGACGTGATCCACTGGAACAACGGCCTGTGGGATCTGGGCGACGACTATCATCTGGGCCGTCCCTTCTCCCTGCCGGAGGAATATATTTCTGCGCTTGAGCGCATGATCACCGTCCTGGAAAAGACCTTCCCCACCGCCAAGATCGTCATGGCCACCACCACCCCTACGGCCAACGGCGACAACGAGGGCATCCGCTCCTACAATGACATTCTCAAGTCTGTCGCCGCCAAGCATGGCTTCGCGGTGGACGACCTGTACCCCATCATTGAGGCCGACATTCCCCGCTTTGTCTGCCCGGACAAGATTCACCTGACCGCCGACGGCTGGGCCGCTGCCACTGCACAGGTTGTTGCCAGCATCGAACCGTATCTGTAATCCCCTGCGTTTTATCCATCATATATACACTTTTTTATATTTTTATTTTACAGGAGGTTACCCCCATGCAAGATCTGACCGCCATCCTCCCCAATGGCAAATCATTTGTCTTCTGGGAGAAGGACGCCATCTACGACCGTGAGCTGATTGTTGACGCCAGCGCCGCCGAGTGCGGCGACGGCTCCGCCAGCAAGCCCTTCCGCACCATCAACGAGGCTGCCGCCATCGCCACGCCGGGCACCCGCGTGCGCATCCATGCCGGCATCTACCGCGAGACCGTTCAGCCCGCGCAGGGCGGCGAAAGCCCCGAGAAGATGATCTCCTACGAAGCCTATGGCGACGGCGAGGTCTCCATCCGCGCCTCTGTCGTGGCAACCGAGTTCTATCCCAGCACCGAGTGGAGTCTCTTCCGCGGCCGTGCCGCCGTTGGCAACCCCGTGATCTGGGGCACCAAGCTCAATCCCCATGACTTCATGGGCTACAACCCCTTCTGCGCGGTCAACATCCTGCACGACCGCCTGTACATCGAGTACGAAAAGACCGATATGACCACCTACCTGCTGCGCCGCGGCATGGTCTTTGTGGATGGCAAGCCCCTGCAGCAGGTATCGCTGTACACCGAGATGAGCCAGATTCCCGGCTCCTACTGGGTCGAGGCCAACGGCCAGACCGTCCACTTCCGCCTGCCCGACGACGGCGATCCCAAGGATCATCTCATCGAGCTGAGCGCCCGCGAGCAGTGTTTTGCGCCTGAAAAGCCCTTCCTGGCCTATATCCGCGTCAAGGGCCTGACCTGCGCCCACGCCGCCACCGGCGCGCCGGTGCCGCAGCGCGGCTCGATCTCCATGGCCCGCGGCCATCACTGGATCATTGAGGACTGCACCATTGACTGGTCCAACTGCGTCGGTATCGACATCGGCAGCGAGTGCTGGCACCGGACCCGCACCCCGGGTCAGATCGTCGGCCACGCCATCGTCCGCCGCAACAAGATCATGGACGTGGGCGTCTGCGGCATCGCCGGCATGGGCGCCAGCTACTGCCTGATCGAGGACAACCTCATCCAGGGCACCGGCTGGCAGAAGATGGAGCTGTCCTGGGAGGCCGGCGCCATCAAGACCCACAACAGCGTTGACTGCCTGATCCGCCGCAACATCTTCACCAAGACCCTGCGCTGCGACCATCTGTGGATGGACTGCGGCAACCGCAACAACCGCATCACCCAGAACCTGTTCCTCGACGGCATCGAGCAGCGCGAGGCCATCTTCATGGAGTGCACCCGCGACGAGCCGAACCTGATCGACAACAACGTCATCTGGAACGTTCAGGGCCGCTTCAACGAGGCCGATGTGCCGCACATCCACGGCTCCGCCACCTGGTATGCCATGGGCGAGGAGAACAGCATCATCAACGGCTGGGGCATCTATGGCGAGGGCACCGATCATCTGCGTATCTGCAACAACCTGATCGGCCGCTGCCGCAGCGCAGGCTACTTCCAGAAGACCGTTGCCTACCGTCTGGCAGGCCGCGGCGGCACCGCCCGGGACAACAACCTGTTCCAGAACATCTTCTATGATTGCGGCGAAGCCGCCATCAAGTTCCCCACCGACAAGAACCAGTCCGAGGGCAACGTGTTCGTCCAGATGCCCAGCGGCTATCTGCGTGTGCTGTATCCGCAGCCGGCCGAGTGCCTGGATCTTCAGACCTGGCAGGAGTTCCACGGCTTTGACATGACCGGCGTCGACGGCGACTTCTCCGTCAACGTGGACACCGACAACTACACCCTCACCATCTCTGCCGCGCCCGCGCCGATGTTCCCCTTCTTCCGCTTTGGCAAGGGCGAGATGAAGACCTGGGAGCAGCTGCCCAAGCTCGACGCCATGGACCTGGTCCCGTCCGACTTCTTCGGCAACGAGGCTGCACCGCAGCACATCGCCGGCCCGTTCCCCAATGCCGAGATGAACGTCACCTTCTCCATTGACCCGCGCAAGCTGGTCTGATTGAAGGCTGCATCCTGATAATTCAAAATTCGCGGGCGCTGGAACTTGTTCCAGCGCCCGCGTTCTGTTCCCTGCGGCTGATGTGCGCGGCAGATACAACAGGCGCCCTGGCTGAACCAGCCAAGGCGCCTGCATCATTTGATTCATGCTTTACGCTTTACAGGGTAAAGGTACCTTCCAGCACTGCGTTGCCCGTCAGCGCGGCCGTGCGCGCATCCGGCTGGCCGCCGCCCACCCAGAGGGTATAGCTGCCCGGCTCCACCGCGCGGCTGCCGTCGGCATGATAGGTATACAGGGCCTCGCGCGGGATTGTCAGCACAACCTCCGTCGTCTCGCCGGGCTGCAGCTCCGCCGCGCCCACTGCGCACAGGTGCCAGCGCGGCTGCGAAGCGTCGCCGCCGTTCCAGCGGACATAGGCCTGCACCACTTCGCGGCCGGCCATCCCGCCGCAGTTGGTCACCGCAACCTTGGCGGTCACCGCCTCGCCGCAGTCGATGCGCAGCCCGTCATAGCCAAAGCGGGTATAACTCAGGCCATAGCCGAAGGGATACAGCGCTTCGCCCTCGTAATAGCGATAGGTGCGGTTTTTCATGTCATAGTCAGTAAACGCGGGCAGATCATCCAGCGACCGGTAGAAGGTCACCGGCAGACGGCCCGAGGGGCTGTATGCGCCAAAGAGCAGCTCGCCCACAGCTTGGCCGCCCACCGCGCCGGGATACCACGCCTGCACCAGCGCGTCGATCCGGTCGTCGTCCACTGCCAGAGCCGAACCGGAGAGCAGCACCACCGTCGTGGGCTTGCCCACGGCCAGCACCGCGTCCAGCAACTCACGCTGGTTGGAGGGCAGCAGCAGGGTCTTCTTGTCGCCGTTGGCAAACTCGTCGCTGCCGCCGAACATCTCCTCGCCCTCAACCGTCTCGTCCAGGCCCAGCACCAGCACCACCGCCTCAGACTCCTTGGCCACCGCCACCGCCTCGGGCACGCGGGTGCCGTGATGCAGCAGTTCCAGGAAGTTAAAGGTCGGCGCCGACAGATCCATAGCTGATGTTACCATCTGGTCCGAGTTTTCGGCCACCCGGTCGCGCTGGAGCTTAAAGGGTGTCAGCTCACAGCCTTCGCTGTAGCGGATGCGCACATCCTCGCCCGCAGCGGCGCGGATGCCGTCCATCACGGTGATATACTGCGAGGCCTCGCCGTGATAGTTCCCCTTCAGCGCTGTGATGTTCATGGCGTTGGGGCCAATCACCGCCACCGAGCGGAACTTGTCCCGCAAGGGCAGCATGCCGTCGTTCTTCAGCAGCACCATCGACTGGCGCGCCACTTTCAGGTTCAGCTCACGGTTGGCGCGGCTGTCCAGGCACTCGTGATCCACCTTCAGGCAGTCGGGCGTCTCATACAGACCCAGGCGCAGGCGCTGCTCCATCACGCGCGTGCAGGCCACGTCGATGTCCGCCTCGGTCAGCAGGCCCTGCTCCACCGCCTCGCGGCAGTGCAGGTAGACAAAGCCCAGATTCATGTCGCAGCCCTTGCGGATGGCCAGTGCCGCCGACTCGGCCGCCGTCTTGGTCACCTTGTGGTTTTTGTGGAAGTCGGCAATCGCGCCAAAGTCGGACACAACCATGCCGTCAAAGCCCCACTCGCCGCGCAGCGTCTTGTCCAGCAGCAGGTCAGAGGCGCAGCACAGCTCGCCCTGGGTGCGGTTATAGGCGCCCATCACCTGGGCCACATGGCCCTCCTTCACCGCCGCCTCAAACGCAGGCAGATAGGTTTCATGCAGGTCTTTGGGGCTGACCACCGCGTTGAACACGTGGCGGTCGGCCTCCGGGCCGGAATGCACGGCAAAGTGCTTCACGCAGGCTGCCGTCATGTGATACTCCGGGTCGCTTCCCTGCAGGCCCTTGATATATTCCACGCCATAGCGGCTGGTCAGCCACGGGTCCTCGCCATAGGTCTCCTGGCCGCGGCCCCAGCGCGGGTCACGGAAAATGTTCACGTTGGGGCTGTACAGGCTCAGGCCCTTGTACAGGTCGCGCGTGTTTTCCGAGGAATACTGCTCATATTTGATGCGCGCCTCCACACCGACGGCCTCGCCAACCTCGCCAACCAGCTCGGGGTTGAAGGTTGCAGCCATGCCGATGGTCTGCGGAAACATCGTCGCCGTGCCGGCGCGCGCCACGCCGTGCAGCGCCTCGCTCCACCAGTCCATCTCCGGGATGCCCAGGCGCTCCAGCGCCGGAGCGGCCGAGCGGATCTGCTCAATCTTTTCGTCCAGCGTCATGCGCGAGACCAGATCCTTTGCCCGTTCGGCAAAGGGGAGTGCAGGATTACGGTATGCTTCCATGGGTAATCTCCCTTCTTTTATTCGTCTATCCCTATCATACGGGATTTATTGGTTTCGTCAAGCGTGAATTTGCTGTTTTTCATGCGATAATCTGCTGTCCCGCCCACAGGCGAACAAATGCAGTGGCCCGCCCAAAGCCGGGCAGGCTGCCTGTTTTCTCAGCGGATCTCTGCCGTCCCGGCGCCGAACCGCTTGGCAAACACCGCATGCATCCAGTCCGAAGCGTCCTCCTGACTGTAAAAATGCTGCAGCAGCGGGTCGATCTGCTCCGTGGGGTGTTCGTTGTTGGGTGTTGTATTGGAAATCTTCAAAAACGCCTTGTAAAACGTGGAATAGTCGCGGAACCCCACCGCCTTGGCCACCTCGCGGTTGCCCATGCCGTTGTGCAGCATTTGCAGCGCGCGATAAATGCGCTTGTTCAGCACATAGTCCCAGGTGGTAAAGCCGGTGGCGCGCTTCATGACCTTGGCCAGTTGTGAGCGGGAAAGGTACAGGTTTTTCGACAAAGTTTCCAGCTCGATGTCCTCGCAGTAGTGCGCGTCGATATACTCCAAAATCGTCCGGATTTCCTCCGGCCGCGTGTCCGGCTGGTGATAGTTGTACGACTGGCCCAGTTCATATAAAAACTCGGCCAGCGACACCGCCAGTGCCAGGCGCTTGTCCATGGTGTCGCGCTCTTCCGTCACCCACAGCATATGGCGGAAAAACTGGGTTTCGTCATATTGCTCCCGGGCAATCAGGTTGCCGACGCCCAGCTCCCGCGCGTGAAACGGCCGGCACAGACGCAGCTGCGGATCAATCACTCTGAAATAGTACGGGCTGAATGAGATGCGCCACATGCCGCTGGGGTAGCGCTCCGGCTGCATCAGGCAGGCCTCCATACACTTGGAAATGCACAGGTCGTGCAGGCGCATGGTATAGCTTGCCCCTTCGATCAGCACCGTCCACTGCCCTTCTGTGCAGACGAAAATCGTATTGGCATTGTTCATATACGGTGTGT
>CACXCV010000005.1 GCA_902766215.1 Oscillospiraceae bacterium | reverse complement strand
GCCAGATCGAGCTGTCGAACACCTACCACCTCCACGTCCGGCCCGGCGAGGAGGTTGTGCGGACGCTGGGCGGCCTGCATCGCTTCATGCGGTGGGAACGGCCCATTTTGACGGATTCCGGCGGCTTTCAGATCTTCTCGCTGGCATCCCTGCGCAAGATCACCGAGGAGGGTGTACATTTTCACTCCCATGTGGACGGCCGCGCCATCTTCATGGGTCCCGAGGAGAGCATGGCAGTGCAGTCGGCCCTGGGCTCCGACATTGCGATGGCCTTTGACGAGTGCGTGGAAAATCCGTCGCCCCGGGAATATGTCAGGGCCTCGGCCGAGCGCACCTATCGCTGGCTGGTTCGCTGCCGGGATGAGCAGGCGCGGCTGCGCAGCCTGCCGGACGCGGTCAACCCTGGTCAGGTGCTCTGGGGCATCAACCAGGGCGGCGACTATGAAGACCTGCGCGTGGCGCACATGAAGCAGATTGCCGCGCTGGACCTGCCGGGCTATGCCATCGGCGGCCTGGCAGTGGGCGAGTCCACCGAGGTGATGTACCGCATCATCGAGGCGGTGGAGCCTTTTATGCCCAAGGACAAGCCGCGCTACCTCATGGGCGTCGGCACGCCCGGCAACCTGATTGAGGGCGTGGCCCGGGGCGTGGACTTTTTCGACTGCGTGATGCCCGCCCGCAACGCCCGCCATGGACGGCTGTTCACCTGGGACGGGGCAATCAACCTGAAAAATGCCAAGTATACCCTGGACGAATCGCCCATCGACCCGCAGTGCGACTGCCCGGTGTGCCGGCGCTATACCCGGGCCTATATCCGCCACCTGTTCAAGGCAGAGGAGATGCTGGCCATGCGGCTGTGCGTAATGCATAACCTGTATTTCTACAACCAGCTGACCCTGCGGATGCGCCAGGCGCTGGACGAGGGGCGGTTTGCCGCCTTCCGTGCCGAATATTCCCAGCGGCTGGATCAGCGTATCTGAGCGCCGGACTGACAAACAAAACCCGCGCAGCGGTTCCGCATTGCGGAGCCGCTGCGCGGTTGTATTCAAATCAGCCCGAAGAACGCGGCCACGTCGCGGTAGACCTCACCCTTTTCCGTTTCGTTCAGCAGCTCGTGCCGCAGGCCGGGATAGAGCTTCAGCCGGACGTTCAGGTGGTATTTCCGATACATATCCGCCAGCCGCGCCGTCCCTTTCCCATATTCGGTAGACGGGTCATCGGTGCCGGAGATCAGCAGAATGGGCAGGGCGGCGGGAATCCGCGCCAGCCCCTCGGGCCGGCACAGGCGGCTCAGCCCATGCAGAAACTCGGCATAAAAGCCGCTGGTGCCCACATAGCCGCACTTGGGGTCGGCAACATAGAGATCCACATTCTGCTCGTTGCGGCTGAGCCAGTCAAAGGGCGTGCGCTGCGGGGAAAAGCGGCGGCAATACCCGCCGAACATCAGGTGATCCATCCACTGGTCCCGATAGCGGTCGCGGTCGTGGATTCTGGCCCGGTGGGCAGAAATCGCCGCCGCGACAGGGGAGACGGCGCGCTTGCCGCAGCTGCCGCAGAGCGCCACGCGGTCCAGCGTGCCGCCGTATTGCTGCAAATACCCCTGCGTAATGTAAGAGCCCATGGAGTGGGCGAACAGATACAGCGGCAGCCCCTCGCGCCGGACGTGCGCCACCTCCTGACGGATCATGTCAATGCTCTGCTGAAAGCCGTCCTCCGGCCAGACGCCCAGCTCGTCCGGGTTGACGCAGTTGCGCCCCTGGCCATAATGATCCAGGCAGTAGACGCTGCATCCCAGCCCGTTGAGATAGCGCGCAAAGTCGTCATAGCGCTCGGAGGTCTCCATCATGCCGGTAACCAGCACAACGACGGCCCGGGGCGCGTCAATTTCCCAGCGGCAGCCGTGCATCAGCCGCCCGTTTTCCAGCGTCAGCTCCATCCAGTCGATCATTGTTGTTCCTCCCAATTCAGACTGCGGCCGACGGCCTTGTTCCATCCGCGCAGCTTGTCATTTCGCTCGGCCTGGCTCATCCTGGGCGTGAATTCCCGCTCGCAGGACCACAGGCGGGCCAGCTCCGATTCGTCCTTCCACAGCCCCGCTGTCAGGCCGGCCAGCCCGGCCGCGCCCAGGGCGGTGGTTTCGCGGATGACGGGGCGGCGGACGGTCAGGTTGAGAATGTCCGCCTGAAACTGCATCAGAAACGCATCCCGGCTGGCGCCGCCGTCCACACGCAGCTCGCGCAGCGGCATGCCGGTGTCCTGCTCCATGGCGCGCACCAGCTCGGCGCTCTGATAGGCAATGGATTCCTGCGCGGCGCGGATGATGTGCGCCGGCCCGGTGCCGCGGGTCAGGCCCACAATGGTACCCCGGGCGTACATGTCCCAGCGGGGCGCTCCCAGACCGGTGAAGGCCGGGACGAAATACACCCCGCCTGTGTCCGGCACCTGGGAGGCATAGTATTCCGCGTCGGAGGACTTTTCAATCAGATGCATCTCATCACGCAGCCACTGAATCACCGCGCCGCCGGTGAACACGCTGCCCTCCAGCACATACTGATTCTGCCCCGGGCGGGAGGCGGCCAGCGTGGTAATCAGCCCGTGCCGGCTGCGCACCGGCTCGCTGCCGGTGTTCATCAGCAGAAAGCAGCCGGTGCCGTATGTATTCTTTACCTGGCCGGGGCCATAGCAGCCCTGGCCGAACAGCGCCGCCTGCTGGTCGCCGGCCACGCCGGCAATGGGGATCTCAGCCCCGTCCAGCTGGACGGCGCCATAGATCGAGCCGGAGGGCTGCACCTGGGGCAGCATGGCCATGGGAATGTTCAGCCGGCGGCACAGCCCCTCGTCCCACTGGCGGGTGTGGATGTTATAGAGCATGGTGCGGCTGGCGTTGGTGTGGTCGGTCACGTGCCGCGCCCCGCCGGTCAGCTTCCAGATCAGCCAGCTGTCCACGGTGCCGAAGCACAGCTCGCCGTTTTCGGCCATGGCCCGGGCGCCGGGGACATTTTCAAGAATCCACTGGATTTTGGTGGCGGAAAAATAGGCGTCGATGGGCAGGCCGGTCGTCTCGCGCACCACCTGGACAAAGCCCGGCTCCTCCTGCAGGCGGCGGCAGCGGTCGGCCGTTCGGCGGCACTGCCAGACAATGGCATTGGAAACCGGCTGGCCCGTTTTACGGTTCCACACCAGAGTGGATTCCCGCTGATTGGTGATGCCGATGGCGGCAATCTCCGCGGCCGGCACACCGGATTTGAGATAGGCCTCCATCATGGCGTTATACTGGCTGATAAACAGCTCCATGGGGTCGTGTTCCACCCAGCCCGGGTGGGGATACAGCTGCGGAAACTCAATCTGGGCCTGCGAGAGAATGTGAAACTCACGGTCGAACACAATGGCCCGGCTGCTGGTGGTTCCCTGATCCAATGCAATCAGATAGCGCTTCATACAATCACCTCTTCTATAAAATACAGCAAATACACGAAAATTGCAAATAAGATTCAGTCAATTTGACACATGTTATTGCACGGAGTTTTGTGGTATAATCATCTGTAAGAAAAGGCTATCCTTAACGTTTAGTTATCAAAAAAATCTAAACGAATGGCCGTGTTTCTAAGAATAAGGGGGAAAAAACATGGTGGATGTAGCGGTCATCGGCTGCGGCGTCATCGGCGCGGCCGTGGCATACTCCCTGTCGCAGTATCAGCTGAAGGTTGCCGTGCTGGAGCAGCATGCCGACGTGGCTGTGGGCACGACCAAGGCCAACAGCGCCATTATCCACGCCGGATATGATCCCGCACCCGGCACGCTGATGGCCCGGCTGAATGTGGAGGGCAACCGTCTGGCCGGCGAGATTGCTGAAAAGCTTTCTGTGCCGTTCCGGCGGGTCGGTTCGCTGGTGCTGGCGCTGTCAGAGGACGATCTGGAACGGATTCAGGCGCTGTATCAGCGCGGCGTGGCCAACGGGGTGCCGGGCATCCGGCTGCTCAGCCGCGAGGAGACGCTGGCCCGTGAGCCGCGGCTGTCCGAGCAGGTGTGCGGCAGCCTCTGGGCGCCCAGCGCCGGGATTATCGACCCGTGGGAATATGCCACGGCCATGGCTGAGATGGCCGTGGTCAACGGGGTCGATCTGCAGCTGCAAACGCGCGTAACCGGCATTGAGCCGACGGACTTCGGCTTTGCAATTCGCACCAGCCGGGGCACGGTGGAGGCACAGTATCTGGTCTGCGCCGCCGGGGTAGAGGCGGCGGCCGTGCGCGGCATGGCAGAAGCGCCCGATTATGTCATTCAGCCCAGCCGGGGCGAATATTTTCTGCTGGATCATTCCGAGGGGGAGACGGTGCATTCCGTCATCTTCCAGTGCCCCAACGAGCTGGGCAAGGGCGTGCTGGTGGCGCCCACGGTGCATGGCAACCTGATTGTCGGCCCCAACGCCGCGTCGACCGACGACCCGGACAACTGCCAGGTCACGGCCAGCGGCCTGGCTTATATCGAGTCCGCCGCCCGGCGCAGCGTGCCGGGGCTGAATCTGGCGGCAAACATCCGCAACTTTGCCGGGATCCGCGCCAACTCCGACCGGGACGAGTTCCGCATTGAGCGCAGCGAGACCTATCCGCACCTGATCGACCTGGCGGGGATGAAGTCGCCGGGTCTGTCGGCGGCCCCGGCGGTGGCGCGCTATGCCGTGCAGCTGCTGGAGCAGGCGGGACTGGCGCTGAAAAAGAAGGCGTCGTTCTGCGACCGCCGGGAGAAATTCCGCTTTAACGAGCTTTCGGATGCAGAGCGCGCCGCGCTGATTGCCCGCGAGCCGGCCTATGGCCGGGTGATCTGCCGCTGCCAGACCGTCACCGAGGGCGACATTCTGGCGGCGCTGCACCGCCCAATCCCGCCGCGGAGCATCAATGCGGTCAAGCGCCGCGTGGGCGCGGGCATGGGCCGCTGCCAGGGCGGCTTCTGCTCGCCGCGCGTTCACGAGCTGATTGCCCGCGAGCTTTGCATTGACCCGCTGGAGGTCTGCCTGGAGGATCCGGGCAGCGAGCTGCTGACCGGCGAGACAAAGATGGGAGGCATGGCATGAAAACCTATCAGCTGATTGTCATCGGCGGCGGCCCGGCCGGATTGGCGGCGGCCTGCGCCGCCTGGGAGGCTGGCCTGCGCAGCGTGCTGGTGATCGAGCGCGACCAGGTGCTGGGCGGCATCCTGAACCAGTGCATCCACAACGGCTTTGGCCTGACCCACTTCAAGGAAGAACTCACCGGCCCGGAATATGCCGGGCGGTTTATCGACCAGCTGGCCCAGACGGGGGTGGAGGTGCGCTGCGACACCATGGTGCTGCAGCTTACCGACAGCCGTCAGGTCATCTGCTCCGGCCCGCAGGGCTATGAGGTGCTGCAGGCCGAGAGCATCGTGCTGGCCATGGGCTGCCGCG
>CACXCV010000004.1 GCA_902766215.1 Oscillospiraceae bacterium | reverse complement strand
CTGGGAGCTGCGCTGGACGCAGGGGCTGCCCTGCGACAGCTTTGCGGTGCGCTTTGCGGCCACGGCGCTGGACGCGGCGCGGCTGCAGAAAGCGGTGCGCTTCTGTGCGTCGGAAAACGGCACCGTGTGGTTTACCGGCGTGGTGGACGAGTATGAAATTGCCCTGGGGCCGTCGGGCCTGACGGGCACGGTGACAGGCCGGGGCATGGCGGCGCTGCTGCTGGACAACGAGGCGGGCACGGCGGAATATGACCGGGCGCAGCTGGAGCAGATTGTGGCGGAGTATGTCAGCCCCTTCGGCATTGCACTGGGGGAGCATATCGCGCTGCCGGCGCTGACCGGCTTTGGCGTGGACAGCGGCGACAGCTGCTGGGCGGCGGTATACGGCTTTGCCCGCTGGGCGGGCGGCGTGATGCCGCGCTTTGACACCCAGGGGCGGCTGGTACTGCTGCCGGACGGGGCAGGAAAGCAGTGGCGGCTGGAGGACGGCGCGCCGGTGCTGGAGGCGGTGTTTACCGACCGGCGGTATGGCGTGATTTCGGAAATTGTGGAACACAACCGAAGCACCGGCCGGCGGCGGGTGGTGCAGGACAAGGCGCTGATTGCCGAGGGCGGGCAGTGCCGCCGGGTGATGAGCGTATACAGCAAGACGGCGCATCGCGCCTCCGCCCGGACAGCGGAGCAGGTGATGGCGCTTTCGGCGATGGACCGGCGGGTGCTGGAGCTGACGCTGCCGGTGATGACGGCGGCCATGCCCGGCGACAGCGTGTCGGTGACGCTGGAGAAGATGGGAGTGACCGGGCGCTTTATTGTGGCGGAAAAGCAGGCGGCGCTGACCGGGCAGGGGCTGCGCTGCACGCTGAGTCTGCGGACCTGGTGAAAAGGAGGAATGGCGGATGTGGATGTCAAAGCGCGGGGGGATTGCCGGCGAGCACCGCGGCGCGGCAGGAACCGGGCGGGTGACCATTGGCGGCATGCAGCCGGCGGTGTGCACGGAGGGCGAGGTGCGCCGGGCGGCGGTCCTCGGCCCGGCGGGCTATTACTGGTCGCCGGCGGCGGGCGATCGCGCCATGGTGCTGCAGGCCGGCGACCTGGGCGAGGAAGCCTGTCTGGCGGGGATTGTGCAGGAGCCGCCGGTGAAGCTGGAACCGGGGCAGGCGATGATCGGCACGGCAGGCAGCTATATCCTGATCGATGAAAACGGCGTGTCGCTGCACGGCGCGATTCAGGTGGACGGAACCCTGACGGTGGGCGGCAAGATGGTGGTGTCGGGGCAGATGCGGGCCAGCGACGAGGTGCATCTCAACGGCGCGGTGTTTATCAACGGCATTTTCCAGGTGGACGACTAAAAGGAGCATGAGACGATGATGCTGCAAATGCGAGACGGGGACTATGTTCCCGGCAGGGCGGGCGGATATGTCCGCCTGGACGGCGCCGAGGCGCTGCTGATGCGGGTGCTGTTCCGGCTGCAATGCCGGCGCGGCGCGCTGCCGATGCTGCCCGCGCTGGGCAGCCGGCTGTGGCAGCTGCGCCGGGCGCTGCCCAGCGCAAGGCGGACGCTGGCGATGGCCTATTGCGCCGAGGCGCTGAACGAGCTGCCGGTGACGGTGACCGGCGTGGAGCTGACCGAGCAGCCGGAGGGCCGGCTGGATCTGGCGGTGCAGCTGCGCTGGGAGGGACAAACGCTGCGGGCGGAGGTGAAAGTATGAGCGAACAGGTGACCCAGCAGGGCCTGTATGAGCAGATGCGGGCCGACTTTGCCCAACGGACGGGCTTTTACATGGAGGACAACGACGACCTGGCCGCGCGGCTGTGGGCGGTGGCGGCCCAGCTGGCGGCGCTGCGGACGGAAAGCGAATGGAGCGGGCGGCAGGCCTTTCCGCAGACGGCGGAGGGAACGTATCTGGACTGGCACGGGCAGATGCGCGGCCTGACGCGCCGGGCGGGCACCCACGCCCAGGGCGTGCTGCGGATGAGCCTGGACACGGCGCTGAGCGACGATGTGGAGATTGCCGCGGGAACGGTGTGCACCGACGAGGCGCTGGTGCGCTTTGTCACGCTGGAGGCGGCGACGATCCCGGCGGGGCAGACCTATGTGGACGTGGCGGCCCAGGCCGAGCAGCCGGGTCTGGCAGGCAACGCCGCGCCGGGGACGGTGTGCTTCTGGACGCTGCCGCCGGTGTCGGTCAGCAGCGTGACGAACCCGGCGGCGTTTACTGGCGGCAGCGAACCGGAAAGCGACGCGGCCTTCCGCAGCCGGATCCTGGACAGCTATCACCGGCTGCCCAACGGCGCCAACGCGGCCTGGTATGAGGCGCGGACGCTGGCAGTGGACGGCGTGGCGGCGGCGGTGGTGCTGCCGCGGTGGCAGGGCATCGGCACGGTGGGCGTGGTGATTGCCGGGGCGGACGGCACGGCGGATGCGGCGCTGATTGGCCGCGTGGCGGCCGTGCTGGAGGCGGCGCGGGAGATTGCCACGGACGTGACGGTGATGGCGGCGGAGGCAGTGCCGGTGGATGTGACGGCGCAGATTACCGTATCTGCCGGATACGAAGAGAGCGCCGTGCTGCTGGCGGTGCGCACGGCGCTGACGCAGTATTTTGACGGGAGCCTGCTGGGCAGGCCGCTCTACCGCGCGGCGCTGGGCCGCGTCATTTACGGCGTGGATGGCGTGGAGAACTATTCCCTGACTGCGCCGGCGGCGGATGTGGCCATCACGCAGCGGCAGATTCCAACGCTGGGGACGCTTTCGGTGACGGAGGCAGAGACATGAGCGGCTATGCGGACTATCTGATCCGGCTGCTGGAGCCGCTGCGGGTCTATGATCTGCGGGAGCAGAGCCACTCCGGCG
>CACXCV010000003.1 GCA_902766215.1 Oscillospiraceae bacterium | reverse complement strand
TGGGGTGTACATAGCTGCGCACCGCGACGAGGCTGCCGCTCCAGGCCCAGATCAGAATGGCCACCAGGCCGGCCACCACAATGCCCAGGCGCATCACATGCCCGCGGTAAAGGCTGTAGACAAAGCCGTCCCGCGGCAGCTCGCCGAATACCACCGGCGTTTTTGTTTTTTTCATTCTATTCTTCCCCATTATCCGTTCAAGTCATATGTCCGGTATTGAATTGCCTCGGCAATGTGCTGCACGGCAATCTGCCCGCTGCCCTCCAGGTCGGCAATGGTGCGCGCCACCTTGAGGATGCGGTCATAGCTGCGCGCCGTCAGGCGCAGGCGGTCAAAGGCGCGGCGCATCAGCTCGTCGCAGCCCTCATCCAGCCGGCAGTATTCCCGCAGCATGGCCGGGCCCATGTGCGCGTTGTCGCGCACGCCGGTCCCGTCATAGCGCCGGGTCTGCACGGCGCGGGCGGCATTGACCCGCGCGCGGATCGCCGAGGACGGCTCGCCCGGCGTTCGCTGGGCCAGGTCCTGATATTCCACCGGCGGCACGTCGATAATCAGGTCGATCCGGTCCAGCAGTGGGCCGGAAATCTTGCTGTGATAACGGGCCACAGCCTCGCGGCTGCACCGGCAGCGCCCGGACGGGTGCCCATACCAGCCGCACTTGCAGGGATTCATGGCGCAGACCAGCATCACGTCGCTGGGATAGCTGGCCGTGCCGCTGGTGCGGGCGATGGTCACCTCGCCGGACTCCAGCGGCTGTCGCAGCACCTCCAGCGCCGTGGTGTCAAACTCCGGCAGCTCGTCGAGGAACAGCACGCCCCGGTGTGCCAGCGACAGCTCGCCGGGCTTGGGAATCGCACCGCCGCCGGCCAGCCCGGTGGGCGAGATGGTGTGGTGCGGGCTGCGGAAGGGCCGGGTGGTGATCAGCGGATGCTCCGGCGACACCAGCCCCAGCACCGAGTGGATCTCGGTGACCTCCAGCGACTCCTCGCGGGTCATATCCGGCAGGATCGAGGGCAGGCGGCGGGCCAGCATGCTCTTGCCGCTGCCCGGCGGGCCGATGAGCAGCATATTGTGCCCGCCGGCAGCCGCCACCTCCATGGCGCGCTTGACGTTCTCCTGCCCCAGCACATCGGCAAAGTCCAGCTCGCCGCTGCGGCTGTCGCCTGGGACAAAGGGCGGGGCCGGCTCGATCGGCTCACGGCCGGTCAGATGCGCCATCAGCTGCCCCACCGACTGCACCGGGTACACGCACAGCCCCTCGGCCAGCGTGGCCTCGGCCGCGTTGCCCGCCGGGAGATAGAGCTTTTTGATCCCCAGCCGCCGGGCGGCCAGCGCCATGGGCAGCACGCCGCTGACCGGACGCAGCAGCCCCTCCAGGCTCAGCTCGCCGAAAAAGGCGGCGTCCGGCTCCAGCTGCAGGCCCTCCGACGCACCGAGAATCCCCAGCAGGATGGGCAGGTCATACAGCGTGCCGGACTTTTTCGTTCCGGCCGGGGCCAGGTTGAGCGTAATCCGGCTGACCGGAAACTTGTACCCCTGGTTTTTGATTGCCGCGCGCACCCGTTCGCGCGCCTCCTTCACCGCCGCATCCGGCAGCCCCACCAGGTCGAACGCCGGCAGCCCGCCGGACAGGTCGCACTCCACCGACACCTCATAGCCCTTCAGCCCGGCCAGGCCCAGCGACCGCACCCGTCTGACCATACCTTTCCCTCCCCATTTTGTTTAATTGGGTTTATCATACCTCATTTTTCACAAAAATACAATCTTTTTCCCCACGCTGCCCGGCATTTGCCCGGCGCAATCGGGCTGCGGCGGCAGATTCTATGAATTCTCCCATGAATTCATCAGGAAAAATGTGATTTCTGCTGGCTTCGCCTATTTACTATCCGGAAATTCTATGGTACAATATTCAGCGGTCCAATAAACAACTCATTCCGTGAGGAGGATTACGTACATGGCAAGAAAGTTTAAGTCCATGGACGGCAACAACGCCGCCGCATGGGTGTCCTATGCCTTTACCGAGGTTGCGGGCATTTATCCGATCACGCCGTCCAGCCCCATGGCAGACATGGTCGACCAGTGGTCTGCCGCCGGCCAGAAGAACATCTTCGGCACGACGGTCAAGGTCATGGAGATGCAGTCCGAGGCCGGCGCGTCCGGCACGGTGCACGGCTCCCTGGGCGCCGGCGCTCTGACCACCACCTACACCGCCTCTCAGGGTCTGCTGCTGATGATCCCCAACATGTATAAGATCGCCGGCGAGCTGCTGCCCTGCGTGTTCCACGTGTCCGCCCGTACCGTGGCGTCCCACGCGCTGAACATCTTCGGCGACCACTCCGACGTCATGGCCTGCCGCCAGACCGGCTTCGCCATGCTCGCCGAGGG
>CACXCV010000002.1 GCA_902766215.1 Oscillospiraceae bacterium | reverse complement strand
GCCGGGGCAATCGACCCGCGCCCCCGCCAGCATCGCCCGCCAGCGGGGCGTGAGGATCTCCAGCGACTGGTGAAACGCCACCAGCGGCGCCAGGCTGCCGCCCTCCAGCGGCGGCAGCGCCGCCAGCTCCGCCGCCGGGTCAAAGACCAGCGGCTCACCCTCCATCGCGTCCTGCACCGCATAGGCATACAGCAGCGCCAGCGCCAGGCTCTGCCCCACGGAACGGCGCTCGTCCCGCAGCAGCGCCAGCAGGGCCGGGCGGGTCTGCTGCAGCAGGGCCATCAGCGCCGGATCATACTCCGGCGGCGCGGCGTCCAGGCTCCCCTGCTCGTCCCAGCCGTCATCGCGGCTGCGGAGAATCAGCGCGGCCGCCGCCGGGCAGGACAGCGCCAATCCGTGCTCGACAAAGGCGCCATAGTCCTGCCGCAGGCGGGGATACTCCCGGCAGACGCGGCACAGGGCCTCGTGCCCCAGCTGGCGCTGCACCTGACACAGCCCGTCGCTGCGCAGCAGCGGGCAGCGGCCGTTCACCATGGCAATCACCCGGTCGCCGTCGTCGTCCACCCGGGTGGCCTGCCGCAGACGCTGGCCCAGCTCGCCCTCCACCGCAGCATAGCGCGCTGCCGTCTCCTCGTCCACCACCACGTCCCAGCCCGCGCAGCAGGTGTCCGGGCAGTCGCCCGCGGCGCAGACAAACTCCTTATAATATACCGGATACCGGTCCAGCATGTCCATCACGCTCCTTGCTGCCGGAGATTGTATCACAGCAGCCCGGCCGGCGCAAGCAGGGGTCCCTGGACCGCGCGTCTCTTTTTTGGCTGAAATTATTGACAAACGATAATCTGCGTGCTATGATGCCTGTAGAATTATTGAAAAACGATAATTGGAGGCATGCAGAATGAACCGATTTCTTCGCTGGGGGCTGTGGGCGCTGACGGCGGCGGGCTGTCTGGCGCTTTGCCTGACCGGGGCCGGCAGCGTGCTAGCTCTGGGGCAGGCGACCGCGTTCCCCTTTGCGCCGGTGGGGCGCTGGCTGCGCAGCCTGTCGCTGTCCGGCCCGGCGGGCAACGCCGCGGCACTGGCGCTCTATGGGGCGCTGAGCCTGCTGCCGCTGGCCCTGCTCATCCCCCTGCGGCGGCAGCCGGTGCGCGAGGACTGGCTGCTGGGGCTGGCCGTGCCGGTGGGGCTGGCCGTGTGGTGGTGCGCGGTCAACCCCGGGTGGCTGTTCCCCGCGTCCGAAACGATGGAGCTGGCCTGTCTGGGCGGCGCGTTCTGGATGCTGATGCTCTGCTGGGCACTGCTGCGCTGGCTGCGCCGGGGCGGCACGCTGCGCAGCCTCAGCCTGGCGCTGGAGCTGCTGGGGCTGGGGCTGGTCGCCGCCATCTGCGGCGGCTGCTTTGGCCAGCTGTGCAGCAGCTGGCAGCGCTTTCTGGCAAGCAACACCGGCGGGCACGCGCTCAGCCAGGCGTTTCTGCTGCTGCAATTTGCCGTGTCCGCCCTTCCCTACGGGCTGGAGCTATGGGTGCTGGCCAGCGCCCGGCGGCTGGTATCTGCCGCGGCCGCCGACCGATACAGCGACCAAACGCTGCGGCAGTCGGCGATTCTGGCGGGCCGGTGCCGCACGGCCCTGTGCGCCAGCCTGCTGACGCAGACAGGCTTTGACCTGCTGCAGCTGCTCTGCCTGCGCTGGCTGCGCACCAGCCAGATTCAGCTGCTGCTGCCGCTGGACGCCATCCTGCTGTTGCTGCTGGCGCTGTGTCTGTCCCGGCTATTGACCGAAGGGCGGCAGCTGCGCGACGACAACGATGCAATTATCTGACATGGCCATTCGGGTGTGCCTGGACGAGGTTCTGCGGGCGCGGGGCATGACCTCCAGGGAGCTTTGCGCAAGGGTTGGCATCACCGAGGCCAACCTTTCCATCCTGCGCGCCGGGCGGGCAAAGGGTGTCCGCTTCGGCACCATCAATAAAATCTGCTATTACCTGCAATGCGACGTGGGCGACATTCTGAAATTTGACGGCTTTCTGGAGGAGACCGACGATGAATAACCGACTTTTTCCCCTGCTGCTGGCGCTGCTCCTGCTGCTGGGCGGCTGCCAGCTGGCGCAGCCGGAGGCAGCCACGGCATCCGAATCAGACCTGCTGGTGGGCGTGATGCTCACGCCCCAGCCGCTGGACCTGTTCGACCTGGAGTCGTATATAAGCGACCACGGCGTCCCGGAGGACGGCGCGGTTCCCGGCGGCAGCGGCGATTACCGCCAGCGGCTCTATGCCGCCGACCTGGGCAACGGGGACTGGCAGTTCGAGGGCGTGGAGGGCTTTGCCTTCTTCTCCGTCGTTGTGACGGATGAGCACGGCAGTTACTCCACCATGGTCAACGACGGTCTGGCCGACGGCAGCTACGCCGTCCATGAAACGGACGAGGGCACCAGCGCCGACATTTCCGGCACGCTGTATGTCCAGCCGGCCGAGCAGATCTGCTGGTATTTCAACCCCGTCTATCAGGACGGCGACGGGCGCGTTTACCTTCTGCCTGGCTCGGGCATGGGCATGGGCGGCGACAACCAGCCGGGCATGCAGATTTCGCAGACGCTGTCGGGCGACAGCACCGCAGCCGACGAGCGCGGAGTCACGCACAGCCGCAGCTCCCGCTGCGCAATCACCGTGTCCGTGCAGGCACTGCCCAGGCAGGTGCGCCTGTTCTGGATGGACAGCGGCAGCCGGATCCTCCGTCAGGAGACCTACGCGCCGGGCCAGCTGCCCGCGCAGCTGGACGGCCGCGGCGCGGCCTACCTGATCGCCGAGCTGGAAGACAGCACCGGCGCGGTGGTCCGCAGCCTGATCCAGCCGGACGAGGACCACCCGGCCTGCCTGCGCAGCTATGCCCCCGGGCAGTGGGGCGCCCTCGCCGCCATCGACACCCCGGTGGACTGGGATTGAGCTTGCAATCCTGTTGCTTCCGTGCTATACTGTGCGAAAATCACACAGAAGGAAGCGCACGCCATGACCGTATCCAACCGCCTGAACCACTTCCAGACCGGGATTTTTGCCGATCTGACGCAAAAGCGCAACCAGCTGCGCGCCCAGGGCCGCGAAACCATCGACCTCTTTGTCGGTACGCCGGACTTTCCCACCCCGGAGCACATTGTCCGCGCCGTCAGCGAGGCTGCCAGCGACCCGGCCAACTTCAAATATTCCCTGCTGGACCGCCCGGATCTGCTGCAGGCCGTTGTCTCCTATTACGCCCGCCGCTACGGCGTGTCCATCACCCCGGACGAGGTCTGCTCGGTCAACGGCTCGCAGGACGGCATCGGTCACCTGGGGCTGGCGCTGTGCAACCCGGGCGACGTGGTGCTGCTGCCTGACCCGGGCTATCCGGTGTTCGAGGCCGGCGCCTTTCTCGGCGGAGCCGAAGTGTACTACTATCAGCTGCTGGCCAAAAATGCGTTTCTGCCGGATATGACCGCCATCCCCGAAGAGGTGCTGCGCCGGGTGAAATACATGGTGGTGTCCTACCCCTCCAATCCCTGCGGCGCGGCCGCGCCCCGCAGCATGTACGAGTCGCTGATCGGCTATGCCCGGAAATACGGCTTCTGGCTGGTCAACGACAACGCCTACAGCGACATCATCTTTGACGGGCGCGAGGGCTTCAGCTTTCTATCCATCCCGGGGGCCAAAGAGGTCGGCGTGGAGTTTTTCTCCCTGTCCAAGAGCTTTAACACCACCGGCGCGCGCATCAGCTTCTGCATCGGCAGCCAGACGGTTGTCAACGCGTTGAAGGTCATCCGTTCACAGTATGACTTTGGCATGTTTACGCCCATCCAGATGGGCGCCATTGCCGCCCTGACCGGCCCGCAGGAGAGCATATCGGCGCAGCGGGCCGAATATCAGCGCCGGCGCGACGCGCTGTGCGGCGGATTCCGCGCCGCCGGGTGGAACGTGCCCGACTCCCAGGGCACCATGTTCGTCTGGGCGCCCATCCCGCCGCAGTTTTCCAATTCGATGGCTTTCTGGAATGCGCTGGTGGACCATACCGGCATTCTCTGCACGCCCGGGCCCGCGTTCGGCCCCGCCGGCGAGGGCTATGTCCGCTTTGCCCTGGTGCGCCCGGCCGAGCAGCTGGCCGCAGCTGCGCGCCTGATTGGCTCCAGCGGCCTGCTGGAGCACGGGTCCGACCGGGCATGACAGAATATTGTCTTCTCCCTTCGCCGATCGATTGACAGACAAATGAAACCTTTCTATAATGAATCCATCTTACATCACACCAGGAGGGAAACCATATGATTCTTACCAGACCGCCCATGGGCTGGAACTCGTGGAACACGTTCGCCAGCGACATCGATGAAACAATGATCATGGAGACCGCCGACGCCATGGTCAACGAAGGCCTGCTGGACCTTGGCTATGAATACCTGGTCATCGACGACTGCTGGTCCGAAAAGGTCCGCGACGCCGCGGGCCGCCTTGTCCCCGACCACATCAAGTTCCCGCACGGCATGAAATACGTGGCGGACTACGTCCACTCCAAGGGGCTGAAGTTTGGCATGTACTCCTGCGCCGGCGCAGTCACCTGCGCAGGGTATCCCGGCAGTTTTGAGCACGAGTTTATCGATGCGGCCTCGTTTGCCTCCTGGGGCGTGGACTACCTGAAATATGACTATTGCTTCCGCGACCCCAACGTGCCCGGCGAGATTCTCTACCGCCGGATGGGCCTGGCCCTGGCCACCTGCGGCCGCGACATCGTCTTCAGCGCCTGCAACTGGGGCGCAGACGAATCGCAGAACTGGATCAAGACCACCGGCGCACACCTCTGGCGCTCGACCCAGGACATCTTCGACACCTGGGGCAGCATCAAGACCCTGACGCAGAAGCAGCCGGACCTGTTCAAGACCAACGGCCAGGGCTGCTTCAACGACATGGACATGCTGGTGGTGGGTCTCAACGGCCGCGGCAACGCGGCAACGAAGGATTCGCTGCTCTCGTTCGAGGAGTATAAGGCGCACTTCTCCATCTGGGCTCTGTTCGGGTCGCCGCTGATGCTGGGCTGCGATGTGCGCAACATGACCGACGAAACCAGGCAGATCATCAAAAACCGCGAGGTGATCGATATCGCCCGCGATGAGGCTGCCCGCCAGCCCTTTGTCATCCACGCCGGCTTCCCCAGCGACGAGGCACTGACCGTATGCCGCATGCTGGAAAACGGTGACATTGCCGTTGGCTTTATCAACCTGTCTGACAAGCCGGTTGGGCGCTGGCGCTTCTTCCTCACGCCGGGCCACATTGGTCTCGATGCTTCCTGCGGCAAGAACCTGCACCTGCGCGACGTGTGGACCGGTGAGGAGTTTGACATGGAAAACGAAATTTTCGTTGCCGAGGAGCCGCTGCCGCCGCACTCCGTCCGGCTCTACCGCGTCAGCCTGATCGACTGCTGATGGCCCGGTGTACCCGCTGCGGCAGGGAGCTGGACAGCGACGATATCGGCGCCTATCTGAAGTTCTGCGACCGCAATGCCACATCCTATCTATGCATCGGCTGTTTTTGTCAGGACCTCCAGTGCCCGGAGTCCTATCTCCGCGAGCGGATTGAGTTCCTGCGCCGGCATGGCTGCGCGCTCTTTCCCAAAAAGCAATCGTCCCAATAACGCAAACACGCAGCGCCCGGCCATGCGGCCGGGCGCTGCGTTGTCGTGCATCCGCCTGTTATCCAATGACGTTTCCCACGCCCAGAGACAGCAGGTACATAATGCCGCCCGCCGTGGCCACCCCGCCAAGGATGGCGGGAAACGCGGTCAGCAGCCGGATGTCCAGCAGCGCCGCAATCAGCGCGCCGGTCCATGCGCCGGTCCCCGGCAGCGGAATCGCCACAAACAGGTACAGACCCAGCAGGCGGTAGCGGCGGATCAGGCCGCTTTTCTTCTCGGCCCGGGCCTCCAGCCGGTCGGCCAGCCGCCCCAGACAGGGAATGTGCCGGCGCATCCACCGGAACGCGCACCGGCTGAACAGAATCACAAAGGGCACCGGAATCATGTTGCCCAGGATGCTGACCAGCAGCACCGGCAGGTGCGGCAGGCCCAGCCCCAGGCCAAAGGGCACTGCGCCGCGCAGCTCGACCACCGGCAGCATCGCCATCAGCAGCACCATCAGCCACCGCTTCACCGGCCTCACCTCCTGTTTTCTGCCCGTAGCATACTATACCCCCAAGGCTTTGTCAATGACAAGCATATGGCGCCGGCGGCACGGTTCCTTTTGACAAAGGCGCCGCGGCATGATATGCTGTAATTAACTTGAAAAGGAGGAGTCACCCATGAAAAAGCGTTTGCTTTCCCTGCTGCTGATTCTGTCTCTGTGCATGAGCTTCTGCGCCGTCACAGCTCTTGCCGCCGACGACACGGGCGAAGCGCCCGAAGTTTCTTCCCCTGCTGCCCCGGATCCCATTTATGCCAGCCTGTTCATCATCTATAACGACGGCAGCCTGGTCTTTGACGGAACCGGCATGTACACCTATGACGCCGATGAAGACGGCGTGATCACTATCAACGACATCCTGCTGTGCGCCCACTAGAGCTACTACAACGAGACCGACGAGAGCGACACCGGCTATGCCTATGCCGTCAGCGAGGAGTACGGCGCCTACATCACCAAGCTCTGGGGCGTGGAAAACGGCGGCGCTTATGGCTACTATGTCAACGACAAGAGCGCCTGGAGCCTGACCGACCCCATCAAGGACGGCGACAAGGTGGTTGCGTTCATCTATTCCGATACCACCGGCTATTCTGACCAGTACACCTATTTCGATCAGGTGGACTATGACACCTACCGCGGCAAGCCCCAGGTGACGGTGCAGCTGAAAACCGTCGGCTTTGACGCCGACTGGAATGCCGTGTCCCTGCCGCTGGCCGGAGCCACCATCACCGTGGACGGCGAGGCCACCAGCTTTGTCACCGATAAGGACGGCAAGGTGACCATCACCCTGTCTGACGCGTCTGACAGCCTGTACCTCCTCTCTGCCGAGAGCGAGCAGACAATCGTCCCGCCTTATGCCTGGCTGTACATCAGCTCTTTTTCCGACACCTGCGGCCACTGGGCTTCCTATGAAATCGAGCAGATGGCCGCTGCCGGCCTGATGCAGGGCAACGGCGGCCGCTTCGAGCCCAAGGCCAACCTTACCCGCGGCCAGCTGGTCACCGTGCTGCACCGCCTGGGCGGTGAGCTGCCCATCCCCGATTCGATTGCCGCCGTCGCCTTCACCGACGTGCCCGAGGGCGCGTTCTATTCCGAGGCGGTCAAGTGGGCCGCCACGCTGGGCTATGTCAACGGCGTGAGCGACACCAAATTTGCCCCCAACACCACCGTCACCCGTGCCGAGATGGCGACCATTCTCTACCGCATGGCCAAGAGCATGGGCTTTGACACCTCCATCGGCGAGAACACCAACATCCTCAGCTATGACGACGCCTTTGACATCCCCACGTGGGCCATCCCTGCCATGCAGTGGGCCTGCGGCACCGGACTGATCTCCGGCATGACCGTGTCCACCCTGGACCCCAACGCGCCCGTGTCCCGCGCCCAGGCGGCCGTGATGCTGTGCCGCTTCTCGGAGTACATCACCGAAGTGGTTCTCAACTTCATCCTGGAAAACCAGGACGCCCTGACGGATCTGTTTGCCGGTCTGGGCGACCTGCTCGGCGACTTTCTGGATCAGACCGGCTGGTCTGGCGGCATGTTTGACAGCCTGAGCATCGCATAATTCATCTCACCGCGGGGGAGTCACCCAAGTGGCTCCCCCAAAGCTTTGCAATTTCGCCAAAGAGAGGTTTTCTCATGACGCGCCGCATTCTTTCCCTGCTGCTGATCGTCCTGCTGCTGGCCGCGCCGGTCTGCGCCGCCGCAGGGCAGGACACGGCCGGGCTGCAGCAGTCCGTGCAGACCTGCCAGCGTGCCGTCCCCGCGCCGGACTATGGCACAGAGTGGATCGTCATCCTCAGCTGCACCGCCGGCGACGACACCGCCTATGGCGCGCGGTACTGGGCCGCAATCGGCCCCTCGGTGGCCCAGCGTCAGGGGGTGCTGGACAGCCGGCGCTACACCGAATACAGCCGCGTGGTGCTGGCTGTCACCGCCGCCGGGCATAACGCCGCCGACGTGGGCGGCTATGACCTCACCGCCCCGCTGCAGGACACCGAAACCGTAGCCCGCCAGGGGATCAACGGCGTGTGCTATGCCCTGCTGGCACTGGACAGCGGCGCGTATCCCTCCGCAGTCCGCAGCGGCTATGTCGAGGCGCTGCTGCAGGCACAGCTGGACGACGGCGGCTGGGCCTTCAGCGGCACGCACGCCGACGTGGACATGACGGCCATCGCCCTGCAGGCTCTGGCACCCTATCGGGGGCAGGAGGCCGTGGACACGGCCATCGAGTCCGGGCTGAGCCGTCTGTCCGCCCAGCAGAAGGCCAGCGGCGGTTTTGCCAGCTATGGCACGGAAAACTGCGAAAGCAGCGCCCAGGTGATTCTAGCGCTGTGTCAGCTGGGCATCGGTCTTGACGACGAGCGCTTTGTCAAACATGGCCGCACAGTGCTGGAGGCCATGCAGGCCTATCGCCTGCGCGACGGCAGCTATTGTCACGTTGCCGGCGGCGAGGCGGCCAACACTGCCACCTGGCAGGCAGCGCTGGCGCTGTGCTCGCTGCAGCGCCTTGCCGACGGACTGCCGGGGGTCTATACCATGACCGCCCGTTATCCGGCCTTTTCCGACATCGCCGGGCACTGGGCCGGCTCCGACATTGAAAAAGCCGTGCAGCTGGGCCTGTTCGACGCAGGCGGCGTCTTTCGCCCGGAGGAGGAAATGACCCGCGGCGAGCTGGTGTCGGCCCTGTGGCGGGCTGCGGGCTCGCCCAAGGCCACGGGCCGCGCGTTTTCCGACGTGCCGTCCGGCGCCGCCTGCTATACGGCCGCACTCTGGGGCCGCAGCAGCGGCGTGATGCACGGCGTGGATGCGCAGCGGTTTGACCCGTCGGGCCGCCTGACCCGCGCCCAACTGGTCACGGCGCTCTGGCGCATGGCCGGCCAGCCCAATGCGCCTTTGCCCGCCGCGGCAAAGCAGTATGCCGACTGGAGCAGCACGCCCTCCTGGGCAGAGCCCGCCATGCGCTGGGCTGTACAGGCCGGGCTGATCAACGGCATTGCCGGGCAGCTGCGGCCCAGCAACCCGCTCACCCGCGCCCAGGCGGCCGTGATGCTGGTGCGCAGCCTGGAGGGGAGCAAAGCATGAAAGCAAGAAAACGTCCGCTTTTCCTTCTCCTGCTTCTCCTGCTTCTGCTGCTTCTGCTGGGCGGCTGCGCCGCCCCGGCAGGCGGCACGGCCGCGCCGGACCCCGCCGGCAGCTGTACCCTGACCGTCCGCTGCGACACGCTGGCCGCCCACCTGGACCAGCTGGACGAGGACGTGGCCGAGCTGGTCCCCTCTGACGGCTGTCTGCTGGCGCTGACCACCGTCACCCTGGAAGCGGGCGACACAGCCTTTGACGTGCTGCAGCGCACCGCCCAGGCAAACCGCCTCCCGCTGGAGTTTTCCTCCGCGCCGCTGTACAACGCAGTGTATGTCGAAGGAATCGGCGGTATTTACGAATTTGACGGCGGCCCGGCCTCCGGCTGGACCTATTGCGTCAACGGCGTGTTTCCCAACGTGGGCATGAACCAATACACGCTCCAACCCGGCGATCAGGTCTCCGTGCTGTACACCATGGACCTGGGCGCCGACGTGGGCAACGACTACAGTGAGGATGCATCATGAACATTCAGTGGTTTCAACACAGCGACAACTGGCAGGACGTGAAAAACGCCGCCATGAACACCATCGGCAAGGCCGCCGGCAAGTATCCCAACGACACCTGGAAGCTGCGCCTGCTGCGGGCCGAGCATTCGCCCATCCGCAAGCTGGTCTTTTCCTGGCGCTGGGAGGACCTGCCCTATTGGGTGTCGGTTCACTTTGTGCGCCATAAGATCGGCATCGAGCATTTTGTCAAGACGCAGCGCAGCGACCGCACCGGTATCCCCCGGGACCAGCTGCCCCAGGGCGCGCTGGTCACCCACGAATGTACCGCCAACGCCCAGGCCATGATCACCATCAGCCGCAAGCGGCTGTGCTCCGCCGCCGCGCCGGAAACCCGTCAGGCCTGGCAGCTGGTCAAAGACGAGGTGGCCAAATGCGAGCCGGCACTGGCCCACTGCATGGTGCGCGAGTGCGTCTATCGCGGCTTCTGCCCTGAGATGTTCTCCTGCGGCTATACCAAAACCGAGGCCTATGCCCGTGAGCGCGAGGCCTATCTCTCCGACGAGCTGTAAGCGCACCGGGGGCCGGCTGCGTCCGGCCCCCCACGCGTCCGGCCCCCCGGTGCGTCCGGCGGGTGAAAATTTTCCGGCAGCTCTTGACAAATCTCTGTTCCCATGGTATTATTCATCATGCATTTGCGCGGCATTCGGAGAGATGTCCGAGTGGTTTAAGGAGCTGGTCTTGAAAACCAGTGACTCGAAAGAGCCGTGGGTTCGAATCCCACTCTCTCCGCCAATTTATGAATATCGTATGGAGAAGTACCCAAGAGGCCGAAGGGGCTCCCCTGCTAAGGGAGTAGGCGTCTAAACCGCGCGCGAGGGTTCAAATCCCTCCTTCT
>CACXCV010000001.1 GCA_902766215.1 Oscillospiraceae bacterium | reverse complement strand
GCGATTGGGAATTACATTGCGGATTTCTATTGCGCAAAAGCAAGACTGGTCATTGAACTGGACGGCGGTGGACATTATACAGCGGAGCTGGCTAGAAAAGATGAGATGCGTACAAAAGACTTAGAGTCTATGAATCTAACGGTAGTGAGAATTTGCAATCTGGATATTGACCGCAATTTTAGTGGTGTATGCGAATATATTGATCTGACTGTGAAGCGTCTCTCCCTCAGTCAGCTTCGCTGACAGCTCCCTCATCAGAGGGAGCCTTGGATATTCCAACCCCAACACATAACATGAAAATCCGACCTATGATCGTAACCATAGGTCGGATTAACTGTTTTACGAAGCCCCGCCTAAAGGCCCTGCCCTTCTTTTCCCCCTCGGCACGCAGCGGCATGGAAATGATCGCCCCTTCGGGAAAGTTCTGAATTGCGATGCCAAGCGACAGTGCCAGCGCGCCGGCCGCCGTAATCTGCGCGCTTTCGGAAAGAAAGCCCGCATACATCACGCCCACAGCCATTCCTTCCGGAATGTTATGCAGCGTAACCGCCAGAGCCATCATGGCGGTCCGGCTCAGATTGCTGCTTGGCCCTTCCGCCTGCTCGCTTCCAACGTGGAGGTGCGGGATCAGGTGATCAAGGGCAAGCAGAAACAGCACGCCAAACCAGAAGCCTGCAAACGCCGGGAGAAAAGACAGCCTCCCCCAGTGCGCCGATTGCTCGATGGCCGGGATCAGCAGGCTCCAGACAGAGGCGGCGACCATCACACCGGCGGCAAAGCCGGCCAGAGACCGCTGAACCAGGTCGTCCAGCGACTGCTTCATGAAAAACACGCACGCCGCGCCGAGCGCTGTCCCGAGAAACGGAACCAGGATTCCAAGAAAAACTTCCATGTTGCTTCACCGTCCTTTGCGCTGCATCAGGCAGCAGCTTTCTGATATCCGCCCCGCCGCCGCAGCTTCGATGTAATGCTCTGATACGCCGCGCCGCGTTGCCTTCGCGTCCAGCTGCCCCGTCAGAACCGCCTGCGCATCCCGGCAGAAGTCCTCCGGGCGGAGGATAACCAGCTCTGCATGCGCCAATCTCTGCATGGCTGACACCTCCGCACGTCGTTAAGCCATTCTAACTCATGCCGGCAGCCGGTTAGAGCACGCAAACCGATATACTTTGGAAAAGCCGCATTGCTGCGGCTTTTCCGCTGATTCAGAACAGCTCTTTACAGGCGCCGCACACCAGCGTTTCCAGCACCTGCGGGTACAGCGGGCCGATTTGCTCCTGATGGGACACCGTCAGAATCAGGCCGCGTATCGCGGCGGCAGCCAGCGCAATGCCGCCCCGGGGCTGCAACCCGCCGCGCTCCAGAAGCGCCCGGATATGCGTCTCGTCATCATGATAATGCATTGTTTTGACCGCGTCCGGAATCCTGCGCAGCAAAAACTCTGCGTCGTTTTCGATGAACGCCAGCGCCTGCGTCTCAGACAGCCAGCGGCAGGCCGCAAGAATCGCTTCTGCCGCGCGGTCTGCGGGGGGAAGCGACGCATTGACCCGCAGGGCTTCCTGCGCGGCTGCAAAGCCCTCGGCGTGGATGTCTTCCAGCACCGCGAAAAACAGAAGCTCCTTGGAATCAAAGAATTTGTAGAACGATCCCTTGGATATCCCCGCAGCGTCTGCCAGCTGCTCAACAGAAGTTTTTCGCATCCCGATGGTCACGCCGCAATGCCGCGCGGCCCGGATCAGGTCCTTGCGGATCGTCTCGTTTTGTTCTTCTGTAAATGCCACGGCGCACGCCCCTTGAATTTATGACCGAATTGATTCTTTCGGTCATATAGTAGCAAAAAACTTCGCTCGTGTCAAGATGCCGCTGTTCATGCCGGCGGCACCGTCATCTCGGTGTCTACGATGGCAGAGATGCCGATCGCCATGCGGTCGGTCAGATCGCGGCTTTCGCAGCGTTCCGCCGTCTCGCGCGTCAGGCGCAGACAGGTCTCGGCGCGGGTGGTCGTGTTGGGGCCGATCACAGTCGGTTTCATGCCGCATCCCCGCTCAGAACAGCTGCCCCGGCAGTTTGAGCTTCTGCTTCGGCGGAAAAGCGGCTTCATATTGCGCAAATGCTTCCGGATCCTTCTCACAGACAAAATACCCCTCCGGGTCTTTGTAGGTGCCGGAGACGCCGTCCAGAAAACCGGGCGTCAGCTCACGGATTAAGAAGTAGTCCGCCTCCGGGTCGTCGGCATAGCGCACGCCCTTTGTCTTGGCGGGGACAAAGCCGGACTTGCCGTAAAACAGAATATTGCCGGTGATAGCCAGCGCACCTGCGCCCATTTCTCCGGCCTTTTCCATGGAGTAGTCCAGCAGCTGTTTGCCATAGCCCTGCCGCTTGTATGCGGGCGCGATGCAGATCGGGCCGAAGGTCATGATCGGCAGCTTTCTTCCGTCGTCGCAGTCAATTTCTGACCGCACATAGATGACCTGCCCGATCAGCTCGCCGTCCAGCTCCATTACAAAGGCCAGCTCCGGCACAAAGGCCGGGTCGTCCCGATAGCAGTGCAGCACATAGTGCTCCATGCAGCCGGGGCGGTAGACATTCCAGAATGACTCGCGGGTCAGGTTTTCAACATTGCGATAGTCGTCTTTGGTCTCCAAACGAATGGTAATCTTCTTTTCTGACATCGTTCTTCTCCTTATCTCTTAATCCATGATTTTGTTGATCCGCCCATGGGCAAGCGCTTCCTGCGCCGGCATATCGTTGTCGCGCTCCGTATCGGCGGCGGCTGCTGCCCGGTTTGCCTCTGCGGCACAGGTACAGTTTTTCGCTTTTAGCGAATGATCCGTGCAATTTCCATCGTCACGATCTTCAGTACCGCGCCGCCGGACATGACATAAAACCAGATCTCACGCATTTTTTGCGTTTTGGCAATCGGCGTGGCAGCGGCGGCCACGAGGATCAGCAGCGCGCCGATGCAGCCGACGATGGTGGGCACGCTGACGAGCGGGAACAGCCCCGGTGCGCAGCTGCCGTCGATGCTGTGCTGGATGGTTTTGTCCAGGCCGTCCCGCGCCGCCGCAAAGCAGCACACCACAAGACCGAAGAGTAACAGCAGGGCGCTCCTGCGCCCCCAACAGGAAATGTTGGCGCGGTTTAAAACCGACCAGCCGACAAACCCAAGCAGGGCAAGAATCATCAGCGTTGTCACCGTCGTGACAGCATTTTCAAAGTAGAGCTTCATTTTCTCCGCACCTCTTAATACTGAATTGTGATCATTCGGCACGCATCACAGCAGCTAGCTCCCACGCTTGTGCGGCCGCCGGCCTTCAGCCCGGTGAGCTTCACAAAGCCCTCGGTGTTTTTGGCGTTTTCCAGGGCGCCCGGCACTTTGCCTGCAAAGCTGAACGCGCCGTCCTTGCTGCTGAACAAATAGCCCGTTCTCATTTCTTTTCCGCATTTCGGACAGACCATGGTCGATTCCTCCTGTTTTTGTCTGGTGTACTGATTGGCGCGGCTCTTACGAAAGAGCCGGGCGCAGCGCGTGACCGGCACTGCGATCAGCACTGCGTCTCGGCGTCTGGCCGGCGGGCTTCCATGATAAAATGTTTGACGCTGATCATGCTCTCGCGCCTGCACTTGGGGCAGAAAAGAGGGAAGTCTTTCAACTCGGTCTCCCGAACGATCTGCAAGCGCGTCTTGGCCCCGCACCATGGGCACAGAACCCATCGCTTTTCTTCTTCGGTGCCCTTCACGTTGCGCTCCCCTCCTTTCTGCCGCCGGATTCGACTCTGGCAATGAAGCGGTCGATGTGCGCCGCCAGCAGGGAAGAAACCGCTTGCTTTTCTTCTGTGCCGTCATAGACGCTGTAAAGCAGATACATCGGCCCGTAGAACTCCAGTGCCAGCTGCATGGCTGCCTCGTCCGAGTCTGTCAGCTTGCGGAAGATGGCCGTCATGTACTCCAGCGGCCCGCCAGCCAGATAATCGTGATGGAGCTGGGCAAGCTTTGGGTCGCGGTATTGCTCCAGGGTCAGCATTTTGCGGAAATTGGAGGAGAATGGCTCCTTTGTCCAATGGTCAAACTGCGCCATGCTGTACGCGCGGATCTTTTGCACCGGCGTGTGCAGATACGCCTCTGCAAAGCCGTCCGGCGCCGTTTCCGGCATGTCATATGTTTCGGCACGCGCATAATCCATCTCATTCATCCGCTCCACGATCCGATCCAGAATCTCCTGCTTGCTGGTATAGTGCTTATACAGGGCGGCTTTTGTAAACCCCAATTGCCCTGCGATGTCATTCATAGACGTCCCAAGGTAGCCGTTCTGCGCAAACAGCTCCAGCGCCGTTTCCAAAATTCGTTCCTTCGTATCCCCAGCCATATGCTTCCTCCTTGACAAGTAACCGCTCGGTAACTCTCATTATAGTTACCGAGCGGTTACTTGTCAAGATGCAAAACAAAATATTTTGGGCGCACGGGCAATGTGGCGTTTGACGGCGCGGATGCCGCTGAAATTTCCGTCAAAACGAATACGGGGGAAGTGACAGGCAGCCTACTGACCGGGAAGGTATTTGTTGTGCAAACCGATACGGGAGCTGTCGATGTTCCCAAAACAGCAGCCGGCGGCAGATGCGAGATTGAAACGGATACAGGAGATATCCGCATCAGGACCGGCTGAGAATTCGCTCGGTGCCAGCAGGCAGCGGAAAGACCGCGGCGCTTTGGATTCTCCGCGATAGAGCCGCCCTCAATGGCAGATGGCGCCGCGCCGATTTTCCAAAAGCGCAAAATTCCCCCTTGTTCTTTTCTTCCGGCTGCTGTAAAATAGATTGGAATTACGTCACAAGCAGCAACGATTCTATACGAACGGGAGATGTATCACCAATGAAAATCCTTATCATCAACGCCGGCAGCTCCTCGCTGAAATATCAGTTTATGGACTCCGTCTCCGGCGAGGTATACGCCAAGGGTCTGTGCGAGCGCATCGGCCTCGACGGCCGCCTGACGCACAAGGTGCCCGGCCGCGACAACGTGGTGGAGGACATTGCCATGCCCACCCATGCCGAGGCCATGGCCGCCGTCATGGACATTCTGGTTGACCCGGTAAAGGGCGTAATCGCCAGCACCGACGAGATCGACGCCGTGGGCCACCGCGTGCTGCACGGCGGCATGGAGTTTACCGCCTCCTGCCGCGTCACCGAGGAAGTCTGCGCCGCCATCGAGCGCTGCATTCCCCTCGGCCCGCTCCACAACCCGGCCAACCTGATGGGCATCCGTGCCTGCCAGAAGGTCATGCCCAACACGCCGCAGGTCGCCGTGTTCGACACCGCCTTCCACATGACCATGCCCCCCAAGGCCTATATCTACGCCCTGCCCTATGAATACTTTGAGAATGACAACATCCGCCGCTATGGCTTCCACGGCACCTCGCACCGCTATGTCAGCGCCCGCGCCATCGAGCTGCTGGGCGGCAAGCCCGGCCTGCGGATCATCAACTGCCACCTGGGCAACGGCTCGTCCCTGTCCGCCGTGGTGGACGGCAAGTGCGTTGACACCTCCATGGGCCTGACGCCGCTGGCCGGCGTGCCCATGGGCACCCGCACGGGCGACATCGACCCCGCCTGCCTGCAGTTTATCATGAACAAATACGGCTATGACGTGGACACCATGCTGAACATCTGCAACAAGAAGTCCGGCGTGATGGGCATCTCGGGCGTCAGCTCCGACTTCCGCGACCTGGAGACCGCCGCCGAGCAGGGCAACGAGCGTGCCCAGCTGGCGCTGGACAAGTTTGCCTATGAGGTGCGCAAGTACATCGGCGCCTATGCCGCCGCCATGGGCGGCGTGGACGCCATCGTCTTCACCGCCGGCGTGGGCGAGAACTCCGCCGAGATGCGCGCGCGCGTCATGGAGGGCCTGGAATATCTGGGCGCCAAGCTGGACGCCGAGGCCAACCGTGTCCGCGGCCAGGAGGCTGTGATCAGCACGGCCGACTCGAAGGTGACGGTGCTGGTCATCCCCACCAACGAAGAGCTGATGATCGCCCAGGACACCGCCGCGCTCTGCCAGTAATCGTTTTCCCAACCAGGTATATTGCAGCGCACCGCCCAGCCGCAAGCGGCTGGGCGGTGCGTTTTCGTGTTTTGCCATCGGGTGCAGAAAAAAACTGCGGCAGACAAACCCGTCTGCCGCAGCCTATGGAACTTATTTGTAGACGTCGGACTGCTCGCGCAGGAACTTGGAAACCCGATGCGAATCGGCAAAGTACAGCCCGAAGCAGGCCAGCGAAACCAACAGCTCGGCCGCGATCAGAGCAATCATGATCGGGCGGACCGCCGTGTTGCCCAGCTGGAACACGCAGTTGACAAACATGCTGACGATACCGACGATACCCCAGACGACACAGACAAACGCCTTGCCCATGCTCTTCTTCAGGATGATGAGAATCGTCATCAGCAGCGCAAACACTTCGAGGAACAGGAACGGGCCAATGTCCATGACATTGACGACCTTATAGCCGAACACTTCCTGCTTGTAGCCCAGCTTTTTGAAGCCCTTCAGGAACTCGTAGTTATCCGGGAAGCCCAGATAGCTCATCAGGGAGAAGGACTCGGTCTCTTCGGCCGTGTACTCAACACCGCGCACCGTGACCGTGTCGCCCGCCTGATAATCAAAGAAGTTCAGGAAGCCAGTGATGAAAAACGCAATCATCAGCGCCGCGCAAACCAGCAGCAGGATTTTGCATAATCCCCGGTAACGCGGCTCCGGGAGCTGCATTTGCATATGCATATCCATGTGGAACCCTCCATGTGAAATTGTTATTCGTGCCATCCGAGTAAGAGTTTATCACATGTCACTGCGCATTGCAAGATGCGATTTGAAATTTTGAGGAAAAAACCTCTCCTCTGCTCTTCTATTTTGTATAACCTGCCGTAATGCCTGACAGCTTATCCCAGCAGACGCCGCCTCGGACAGCGCCTGCGTCACCCCGCCGCCTGCCCCATGGCGGGGCGCGCCGGCAGGGAGTCAAGCAGCCCTTCCACCGCCCGGTGGAGCACCTGCTGCCCCGCCTCGTTGGGGTGGATGCCGTCGTCACAATAATATGGCTCCAGCTGGCGGTTTTGCAGCAGTGCGCCGCGCAGATCCACGCACAGGCAGCCGCTGTCGCGGGCCAGGGTTTCCAGGGTCCGCGAATACCGCTCCTGATAGCGGTAAATCGCCTCTACATCCCCCAGCCAGCGGAGAATAGCCCCTGCGTTCAGCCCGCTGCGGGTGATCCAGCGAAAATACCGCCCGGCGCACACCGGCGGCAGCGTAATCAGCACCGGCCGGATATCCAGCGCCCGCAGGCGGGCAATCGCCTGCTGATACAGGGCCGTAAACTGGGCCAGCAGCCGCTCCAGCATGGCCACACCCTTGCCGCAGGTGCAGCCAAAGCGCGAGTGATTTTCAATCCTCAGGCCATGCTCCGCTCCCAGCTGCTCCAGCTCTAACCCGCTGCCCACGCGATATTTCTGTTCCCGATCCAGGACAACGCCCTTTAAGATGGAATCGCCGAATATCATAATACGGTTGTCGCAGATCATTTTCAACGTCTCCGTTTCATGTAATATATCATATTATATATCACGATATTTCTCACAAATCAACCGCGTTATAAAAATTAATATCTGTCCACGCCGGTTTCGACGCTTGTCCCCATTGACACAGATGATATAATAGAGATGAAATCGCAGGATGGAGGCGCGCCATGAAGCAGACCGGAATCAAGCAGCTGGGGCAGAATCGCGCCGCCAGCCACGAATACTTCATCCTCGAACGATATGAGGCGGGGATCGAGCTGTTCGGCACCGAGGTCAAGTCGCTGCGGGCCGGCAAGCTCAGCCTGAAAGAGGCCTGGTGCCAGGTACAAAACGGCGAAATGTTCATCCGACAGATGCACATCAGCCCGTATGAGCAGGGCAACATCTACAACAAGGATCCCCTGCGGCCGCGCAGGCTGCTGCTGCACAAGCGTGAAATTCAGTATCTGTCCGGCAAGGTCAAGCAGGACGGGTATTCCATCATCCCCCTGCGGGTCTATCTCAAGGATTCGCTGATCAAGGTGGAAATCGCGCTCTGCCAGGGCAAAAAGCTGTATGACAAGCGGGAAAGCGCCGCGAAGAAGGACGCCCAGCGTCAGATCGACCGGGCCATGAAGGCGTATAACACCCGCGGATAAGCACACAATACGAAAGGACGGGATTTGCAATGGAGAACCCCATCATTACCATCACCATGGAAAACGGCGGCGTGATCACTGCCGAGCTGTATCCCCAGACCGCGCCGCAGAGCGTGGCCAACATGATCAACCTGATTCAGGACGGCTTCTACGACGGAAAGATTTTTCACCGCTGCATCGACGGCTTTATGATTCAGGGCGGCTGCCCCCGGGGCGATGGCACCGGCGGCCCCGGCTGGTGCATCAAGGGCGAGTTCAAGCTCAACGGCGTCAACAACAAGCTGAGCCACACCCGCGGCGTGCTCTCCATGGCGCGCGCCCAGTCACCCAACAGCGCAGGCAGCCAGTTTTTCATCTGCCACAAGGACAGCACCTTCCTGGACGGCCAGTACGCCGCCTTCGGCAAGGTTTTAACCGGTATGGACGTGGTTGACGCCATTGCCACCACCGCCACCGACGCCAACGACCGCCCGCTGGCCGACCAGCGGATCCGCAGCATCACGGTCGATACCAAGGGTGCGCAGCTGGCCGACGTGGTCAAGTATCCCGACCGGCATCGCTGAACGTTCTCAGCCCAGGGGGGCGTAACGGGTTCGACGGGGATAGTGAGACTGGATAAGCGGGCAGAGGCCCCGACCTCTTGAAAACGGGAACCTTTATAAATTTAACTGAGAACGATAATCTCACTCTGGCTGCTGCTTAATTAGCAGCCCATCCGCCCCGGAGGGGCCACGGGCCGGTGTGCGGGTGTCATTTCAGTGGCGAACGTGCGTGCGCAAAGCTTTGCGCGCACCATGCATCATGAAGCTACCAAGCCATGCAGTGTGACGGTTCACGGCATGGCAAGGGAATGTAAATAACCGTCTGCGCCCGGAGAAAGTCCAGAGGATCTGTTTTCGGACGGGGGTTCAACTCCCCCCGCCTCCACCAGATGGACATAACACGAACACCTACTTTTTCAAAGGCGGCTTTGCCGTAAGAGTGTGGCTGTGATGTCAAAACAGAACCAGAGGGCCAAGGTACTGATGTGCCTTGGCCCTCTTTTTTATATACTTGTGCCTGATTGGGATTCAGCACCCAATCATAACAGACAGACCGCCGCAAGCAATGCGAGTGTTAATACACACTCACCTTTTCTGCTTGTTGGGACTATGTCCCAAACCCCGCCGAACGCAGAATTCATTCTGCGGCTGCGCGTTCTGCAAACGCTTTTTTGGAGGGTACTAAAACGCCTCCTCATCGCACACCTTTCTAGTTTTGCCCCTTCCCCCCATTTTAGGGCGGGGGTGTTTGGTGTGCTTTAATAAAAAGACTCATCTTGGAAGATGGGGTGGCAATATACCACCCCATCCGGCGATATAATTTCCCCCAAAAAAGGGGGCCAACGGGGTGCTCAAATTT